>JAODGF010000138.1:226-5771 GCA_025464645.1 Methanosarcinales archaeon | reverse complement strand
CTTATATTGCTATTGACCAATGCCTGCCTCTGTTTTTATAGTTCAGGGTGCACCCCTGTTAGATCAGTTAAGAGACACTATTTAAAACTTTCGATATCGTCACCTCCTTTTCGAACTCTATTGAATACGTCCATGTTTCCAGTTCCCGCTTAGGGAAATAATACGGTTTACCTTGAATAGAGTGCAATAATTAAAGAAGCAGTTATGTTTATTGTTCCATCTCCTTTGATAATTTCGGATCAAAGTCATATATTGAAATACCACTGAAAAATTCACTCATCTTAAAAGATATAGGTGGTAAATAAATAACCATAGGCAAGGGGAATGGTAAAAAGAGGGGACTTGAAAAGGGACAGGTTTTACAAAAGAGCGAAAGAGGAAGGTTACAGGTCTCGTTCTGCATTTAAACTGCTGCAAATAGAGGATAAATATGAGGTGATAAAAGAGGGAGATGTGGTTATAGATCTCGGTGCTGCTCCCGGAGGCTGGTCACAGGTAGCAAAAGAGTTAGTCGGAGAGAAAGGGGTGGTAATAAGCGTGGATTTACAGCGCATAGAGAAACTGGAAGGTGTTGAATCCATAAAAGGAGACATAACCAGGGAAAAGGAAACTGTATCTGCAATCAGAGAAGAACTTTCTCCGGAGAGAGGTGGTTTAGTAGATGTCGTTTTATCAGATGCGTCGCCAAAGCTGAGTGGAAATAGAGATTATGACCATTTCTGTTCTTATGTACTGAGCAAATCGGCATTAAACATTGCTTCCGCACTTTTAAGGAAGAATGGTAACTTCGTGGTGAAAATCTTCCAGGGAGCTTATTATGATAAATTTTATGGTGATGTGAAAGCGAAGTTCAGACATACAAGGGCGTACTCGCCGGAAGCATCTCGTAAAAGGAGTGCAGAAGTTTATGTGATAGGAAAAGGTTACAAACAAAAAATGCCTTCCTCTGTAATAACTGCCTCTATCAACTCAAAAGGAGTGAAATCAAATGCAGGATTGTAAACCTTAACTTCGAGCGGTGCTATTTGCTTATCTGCGAAAAAAATCAGCTCTTCGGGACTCCGTTCCTCTATCTCAACCTCTTTGTAACTCCTTTTACGGTCGAAACTGGAAAGAGGAGCGGCAACGTAAAACGGTATGTTATGCGCTTTCGCAACCACTGCATGCATATATGTCCCTATTTTGTTTATCACTCCTTCTTTAACCACCCTATCTGCTCCTACTATCACCTTATCTACTTTTCCTTCTCGCATTACGGCTGCACTCATGCTATCTGCAATCAATGTAACTGGGATTTTGTCCTGAAGCAGTTCCCAGGCGGTTATCCTCGAACCTTGATTCAGAGGTCTTGTCTCACAGGCTATTACTTCTATTCTTTTCCCTTTCTCTATTGCAGTTCTTATTACGCCCAGCGCAGTTCCCCAATCAACACAGGCTAAACGACCTGCATTGCAATGTGTCAGCACCACATCGCCATCTTCCAGAAGTTCACTTCCATACTCTCCTATCTTTTTGTTCACCGCAACGTCTTCGTCTGCAATTCTTTGCGCCTCTTCCAGCGCATTCGTTTTCATCTCTTGTGTGCTTCTACCACGCAATGCTGCATTTAACGCCCTGTTAGCGCCGTAAGATAGATTTACAGCCGTAGGTCGTGCTTTTTTTAGCCTCTCGACCCTATTTTTTATATCCTCTTTGCTCTTCTCGTTTATACAGGCTAAAACAACGCCGAAAGCACCCGCAGCGCCCAATGCCGGTGCACCTCGCACTTTTAAGCTCTGTATTGCATCTATTAGCTCTGCGGACGTCTTGCATTCCACTATCTTATATTCCGCTGGCAATAAAGTCTGGTCTATTAGTTTTACTGAGTCCTTTTTCTCGTCCCACTCGATTGTTCTCATTTATCTTCTCAGTATAATATACAATAATTCCCAAATGGGATAAAGGTTCTCGTATTAGTCATTCATGTAGGTGATAATCGTTCTATCTAAGAATTTCGCTATGTAATCTTGTGGTTCCAAAACTAACCCTCCACACCACTACCATCAACACCAACAGAAGCACCGCATACGCCAGGAACAGCAACCTTGCACCGAAAATATCAGAGAGAAGACCGCAAACAAGCGGAACACCTCCGAGACCTGCGTAAAACACCGTGTAATATATACCCATCACTTTCCCCTCTTGTTCTCTTTCACCTGCTCCTGCCGCTTTAGACGCCTGCGTTAAGGTGCCAAGTGAAATCGCACCCAGACCCGCACCAAGAAAAACGCTCATTGTAAACAGTTCCGCCAGGCTGGTTGCAAAATAAAGCACGAGCAAGCCGCAGGCACATAGACCCAATCCAACAATCGAGAGAATGGTCTCTCCTACGCATTTCATCAGCCTGTTGAAACCTGTTTGCAGTATTACGAACACCGCGAACATTGCTGAAAGAATCGTTCCGATGATTCCGACAGAAAGCTTGAGGTTCTCTGGATCAAAAGCAAAAGGGGAGAAGAGAGCGCCCATAATACCTGCAACTCCTATGCCAAAAAATATCGCCACACAAGATAGCGTTAATGACTTCCTTTCTCTATCTCCTAAAGCTAATCTTTTTCTTTTCCTCTTTAATCTTACTTTCGGCTCTTTAACAAAGAGCAATACCAGCACCACGCTTAGAAGTGCAAAGGTAACGCAGAGGAAAAACGGCATAAAAATGCCATATATGTCATACAGAATGCCTCCTGAAGCAGGACCCAGCGCTAAACCCGCGCCCAAACCGATATTATAAAAGCTCATTGCGTGCCCCCGCTCCTCGTAACTCGTAACCTCGGAGAGCAATGCAGTGACCGCAGGGAAGAACAAGCCTGCTCCTGCTCCTTGTAATGCTCTTACAAATATCCAGTCATAAGTGTTGGTCGAATAAGGAAAAAGAGCGGATGCAACAGCATAAAGCAAAAGCCCGGCTACAATCAAAGGTTTCCGCCCGAATTTATCTGATATAATACCTCCAGGGACACTAAGAGGCGTGCTTACAATGGTAAAAGCGGAGAAAATCAAAGCAGAAACGAAGGACGGGACTTCTGATGCTTCTACCCACTCACCAAGCAGTGGTGCAATCACGGTAACACCAAATTGTGTGCTGAAAACACAGATTGATGCGATTATAACTGCTTTTGTGACCTCTTTATAATTAAACTGCATAGATATATTGTATCTGTTTAGCTTCAAAAAAATGAAAGTTTTAGTTGGCTCTCGGAACGCGGTGAAAGTGGAAGCGACGAAAGAAGCGTTTTCTATATATTTCAATCCTGCGGAATTAGAAGTAGAGGGTATCGAAGTGAACAGTAAAGTTTCCAATCAGCCAATTGAGGATGAAACTTTCGCAGGGGCAAAAAATAGAGCGCTTGAATTGAAAAAGATTAACAAAGCCCGGAATTTTAATGCCGAGTTCTTTGTAGGCATTGAAGGCGGGATAAAGAAATTATTTGACCGGTGGTTCACTTTTGGCGCGATGTGTATCATGGACGATAAAGGAAGAGTTGGCTATGGAACTTCTCCTTTCTTTGAGCTGCCGTCTGAGATTACAGAAGAGCTTTTAAAAGGCGTCGAACTCGGTGATGTGATGGATAATTTGATTGGTGAAAAGAATACGAAAGAAAAACAGGGTGCTGTTGGGTATTTCACTAAAGGTGTGATGGACAGAAAAAGATATTATGTGGATGGTTTAATCCTTGCTTTGATTCCTTTTTTGAACAAGGATTTGTATTTTGAACCACAGATTTACATAGACGAAGAATTACAAAAGAATTATCTTCTTAGCACAGGTACTTTTTCTAAAAGAAAGTGTTTTGTAAAAAAGTGTTGCGGGGTGAAGTGAGAAGATGAGCACGTCAAAATATGCGTATGCATATGCAAGGATAAGAGCGAGGATGAGTGAGCTTCTGGACGAGAGGAAATTAAGAGAACTTGTAGATACCCGTAGAGAAGATTTCTTGGCTTCGCTGATGGATACCGCATATAAAGAGAAATTAACGAAAGCGGCTGTGACAGAAATAGACGCAAGAAAAATAGAGAAAGCGCTACGGGAAGAGCTAATAGACCAGCATTTAATGGTGATAAAATCAACAGGAGGTGCAATAAGAGACGTTTTTGAGGTGCTTCTTAGACGCTTGGAGGTAAAAAATCTGAAAGCGGTTATCAGAGCTAAAGCTGCGGAAACTCAAACTCCAGAAGCAAACTCGATAGAAAGCATGATAAAACAATTAGAGAGTCCATATAGGAGGGTTTTGGAAGAGGCGTTGCCCGAATATGAAAAAAGTAAAAGTGTATTAATCCTCGAAAACGCGCTTGATGAGGAAATCGCGGATGCTCTATGGAATAGAATAGAGAGGTTAGGTGTGACGGATAAGGAAATAGTAAGAAAGATTATTGGGACTGAGTTTGACATCGCGAATCTCATGACTTTGCTGCGGTGCAAATCAGAAGAGATAACAGAGGCGGAGATGAGAAAATATTTCTTACCATACGTCTATGCTTTTGATTTCAATGCCGATGCGGTGAAGGATGCGATTTCAGCGGAGAATGTGAGCACCGCTATCCAGTTGATGCCCGCTTCTTCAGTATATAAAGAAGTGTTAACCGGGGCTTTATCTGCTTATGAGGCAGAGAAATCACTTATCCCTTTTGAGTACGCCCTCTCGCGATATTTTTTGGTCACGATAAAAAACATACTGAGGGGTTATCCTATCAATATCGGCACGATAATAGCCTTTCTTTACCTTAAAGATATAGAAATAAGGAATCTTTCCACCATTACGGTCTGCAAGGAGAATGAGATACCTGCGGAGGAGACGATGAAAATGCTCAAAATCTTGTAGCTATCATGTTTATTTTGAATTTTACATTTTGCCATTTTCATTTTTCATTGTCTGCTCAAAATACTACTCATGCATCCTGCTATTAGTCCACCGATCGCATCGTCCATGAACACACCCAATCGGCTCAATATTCCCGGCTTCCTCGTATCATAGTAGATGAAATTAAAAAGTGCCTTCTTTCCTCCTATATATTCCGCTATATCTATCCCTATAAGTTCATCAGCAACAATACAAGCAGCATCAGCTTCCCCAGCTTCACCCGCTCTGCCCTTTCTTATCTCTTCCTCCTCTGAGTGCAGTGCCGCTGCCAGCAGCAATGCCACGTTTACATCCGAACATTCCTGCTTTATCTTTTCTTCCAGCCTCCTTTTTAGCTCTTCCCTTCCGACTTCTCCTTCCACCGGCACGTAGAGTTCCAAAGCCGTTGATACCATATCTTCCAAATATATCCCTCGTTCTTCCAGTCTTGTAAGTATCGGTCTGTCCGCGCTCAACTTATCGTGACGAAAAAGAGCTTCTTTTACTCCTTCTCTTACCACTTCGTAGATTGCTTCTCCTAATTTCGTCGCTTTTCCTGCAAATATCTCCTCTTCTGCTTCTGCAAACGTTTTACAGGAGGCAATAACCACGGAATCTGTTGCGTCACCGGTGAATAAGTTCCCTTTTTCATCGTGCACATCAAGGTC
>JAODGF010000138.1:0-190 GCA_025464645.1 Methanosarcinales archaeon | reverse complement strand
GCTTCGATATGCCTGCGGTTATGATAGCCGTTACATCTTCGCCCTCTATAATGCTTGCATTCTTCATGGGGACGGCAGTCATCAGCCCTACTACTCTATCCTTCTCCAAACATTGTTCAGCCATAAAAGAATCGAAGAGTTCAAAAGCGTTTCCATTGAAATCGTTGCTCACGTTCAAGTTTATTATTGT
>JAODGF010000137.1 GCA_025464645.1 Methanosarcinales archaeon | reverse complement strand
GCCAACATTGAGATAATAAAACAACTTGTCCGAGCTTCCGGGTCTGTGGGGGCAAATTATATCGAAGCGAATGAAGCTTTGGGTAAAAAGGATTTCATCATGCGGATCAAGATTTGCCGAAAAGAAGCTAAGGAAAGCAGGTATTGGCTGAAGCTCACTGAGGTAAATGGCGAAGATGCTGAAAAGCAAAGGCAACTGTTGACCCAGGAAGCGACTGAACTTATGAAAATATTTGGTGCCATATTGGAGAAGACGAAATAAAGCCCCAAAAATGGTTTGTTTTGAATTTTGAGTTTAGATATTAGAATTTGTTTAGGATTTCGTGCTTAAGATTTAGGATTTTTCACTTCTATGCTCATTTTCACCGGTATATCTTCGGATACTTGTATCTTTCCACATCCCCCCACTCAGCAGTGGCTTTTATCATCGCATTCCAGAATCGTGGCTTATTCAATATCTCCTGCATCATTATATGCCGCTCGCCGAAGTGCTTTATCAAACTATCGCGCACCTTTTTATAATTACTTTCGCTTTCTCCTCTCCCCTCCTTCTTCATTTTCACCGTGGTGAAACCAGTATGCCGGAATACATCCTCCACAGCCAATCCGCGGTTTTCCGCGAGGAAACAAGCCATAACTTTCGCTGCAAATTCTGTATGCGCTCTTTCACCAGTTAAACGAATCGTTACCGCAGAAGGGTTCCGGTCATCATCGGCATCTACTTTAATCTCCACCGGGAGCCCGATACCCGCAATCTCAGCAAGGTCCGAAGCGGATTCGATGTCGCAAATCTCCTCTATACTTCCAGCCGCATCCTCATCCGGAAGGCACCCGCTTGTATAAGCAAGAAACCAGTCCAGCATTTCGGATGGGACACAGACGCCTTTTGTTCTCTGTTCTATTTTCTTCGCCTCTTCAAGGCTATCGAACTTCCGGAGCATGAAATCAACAAAATCAATGATTTCTCGCATCGCTGCACTGAGATTGCCTTCGTGTTTCGCCGTTATCTGCTCTATTTTCTTCATATCTTCCTCATACAACGAGATGTTCTTTCGTATCATTTTATCACATCTATATTTCATATATGATAATTTATCTCATCATTAAAAGTAATTTACCATAGGGAAAAAAATTTTGTGCATCGTGTTGCATAACTTCACAAATCGTTTTTTCAGAGTGCTACACCAACAAATTTACTGCAATTTATCGAAGAAGAGAGGTGAAGGAAGAAGAGATGAAAGCCGTAATTTTGGCAGGGGGGTTTGGCACCAGGCTTCGTCCACTTACGTTCACGAAGCCGAAGCCGATGGTCCCGTTGGTGAATAAGCCAGTGATAGAGCACGTAGTTGACTACCTTGCATCGTACGGACTGGACGATATCGTAGTAACTACGACGTTCCTCCGGGAGATGATCATGGATCACTTTATGTATAGGGAAGATGTAGATGTGCATCTGTCGTATCCGACAGAGCCGTACCCGCTTGGAACCGCGGGGTCAGTGAAAAATGCAGGGTTGGCTCAAGAAGAGGAACCTTTCGTGGTAATCCAGGGCGATAACATCACAGATATGGACCTGCGCGGATTGATAGACCGTCATTACGAAGCGGGCGGGTTGGTAACTATTGCGGTAACGCGCGTGGAAGACCCGTGGAACTATGGTGTAGCAAAGCTTGAGCGCGATGGTTGCATCAGCAGGTTCCACGAGAAACCTGACAGGGGAAAGTGCTTCAGCAATTTAGCGAGTACCGGAATATACGTGGTGGAGCCGAAAGCGCTGGAATTTGTCCCGGATGGCGTAGCCTTCGACTTTGCAAAGGACCTCTTTCACCTGCTTCATGCGAAGAGTAAGGGGAAAGGGAACGGTAAAATATACGGGTACGAGATAGAAGCAGCGAATTTCTGGGTAGATGTGGGTCAGCCGGATGGCTATATGAAAGCGATGGAATGGATGTTGAAAAAGGCGAACAGAGATGTTTTTATAGGTGATAATGTAGAGATTAACGGCTCTGGAATAACAGGACCCGCAGTGATAGGCGATTCAGTGGTTGTGGAAGAAGGTTCTTCGGTAGGACCCAATGCGGTTTTGTTTGAAGATGTGTACATCGGAAGAAACTCGCGCCTGGAGCAGTGCTTCATCGGCGAACGTACCTTAACAGAAGAGAATGCATTCATAAAGGATGCAATCATTGGTGCTAACTGCGAGCTCGGAAAGGACGTTGAAGTTCTTAATGGAAAGATATGGCCCTTTGTTTCCATACCACATCGTTCAACCGTAGATAACACCATAAAGAGGTTCGTCAGATTTGATGGCAATGGCAACGGAAGGCAAGCCGGAATTGAGTCCAGGAATTTGTTACGCACTCTTTCGGACGAAGAGGCTTTTTACTTCAACATGCGCAGAGGAGGGAAAATCGTTCATACTGGCTTTGTCGCGCATAGCCTGGAGATGTTTGTGGATATGTTGAAAAAAGTGGACCAGAGGTCGATAGATTATCATCTAAAAGAAGGTTACAATGATTTCGCTGCCTGGATACGAGATGTGTTCAGGGACGAGGAATTTGCATCTGAAGTCGCAGGCTTGCGGTGGTGGGAGCCGAGGAGCATCTTGATTGGCTTGATACAGGAGCATTTAGACGAATCGAAATCGAGGATGGAGGAGGGATATGAAGTTTTATGACGAGAAGAGCAAGGAAAGTGAGTGAGGAAGAATGGATAAATAAGAAGGCGGAAATAAAAGAGAAGAAGGCGGAATTGTCTAAGCTCGCAGCTTCTTTATTCTACCCCGTGGGAAAGAATCCGTATTATCTGAACAGAGGTAGCAGCAGTGGTGTACATGACGATCACGATAAAGAACCTGTCTGCGTTGAGAGACAACCTTGATTTGTTCACCGAGGATGAAGCTCACTGGCTTGCAATGTGGATAGAATATCTCGGTGACAAAGAGACCGCTGCAAGAATTAGAGAAACACCGGGTGAATTCAAGGAAATCATTTTGAATCGTTACGAAGAGCTTAGAGAATGGATTAGAGAGGGGAATAGATGAGCGATAAGACTTCAGAGAAAGAGGAGAAGAAGAGAAAGAAGGAATTTTCTGAGCTTGAAGCAAGAATAGCGAAGAAAAAAAGTGAACTTCGCAAGATTGAAGCGGAGATAGAAGAGAAAGGTAAGGAACTTTCCAGGGTGGAATCAGAGATAGAAGCAAAGAAGAGGGAACTTTCTGAACTCGCAGACTGCTTGTTTGAACCTGCGGGAAAGAACCCGTATTATCTGAGAGGAAGTGGTAGAGAAGCGCCTATACCCATAAAAGACCTGGACGAGTTGAAAGATATGCTCGATTTATTCGGCGTGGAACATGCTCTCTGGCTTGCATCATGGATAGAATATCTTGGTGATAAAGAGATTGCGGACAAGATAAGAGAGACGCCAGAAAAGTTCAAGGAGATCATTTCAGCGCGGTATGATAAGCTGAAAGGATTTCATAGCCGTAGTGGGTTAAAAAAATGAGGATTGCATTGTTTAGCTGGGAATCACTACATTCGATTCCAGTAGGCGGTGTAGCAACACATGTCACAGAGCTTGCCGCTGCTCTTCAAAGAGCAGGGAATGAAGTGCATGTGTTCACCAGGATGGAGCAGGGACAGCAGTGGTATGAGGTGATAGACGGAGTGCATTATCATCGCTGCCCCTTCGACCTGAATCCCAACTTTATCGAGGAGATGAACAACATGTGCCGCTCTTTCGCTTTTCACTTCTTCCAGACCGAGGACGTATCAGGCAGTTTCGACATTATTCATGGACACGACTGGATGACTGCAAACGCACTCGCGGAGATCAAGAATGCCAGGGGAAAGAGAACTGTTTTCACGCTTCATTCAACCGAATACGGAAGATG
>JAODGF010000136.1 GCA_025464645.1 Methanosarcinales archaeon | reverse complement strand
AGAATGGTATCTCACGACGGAAAGAGGATTCTTCAGCCCTTTCAGCACGTTCTCTCCGTTATGCTTCACTAAACTCACCTTCCCATGCCTTATCTCTCTTGCACGCCTTATCCTTGCACCAAAGACATAGCCTATGCACTGATGCCCCAAACAAACGCCTAAAATCTTCTTAGTTTCATTGCAAAACTTCCTTATCACTTCATTTGAGACACCAGCATCTCCTGGCGTCTTCGGACCCGGCGAAATTATTATGTGCTCTATTTCCTTCGCTCTGACTATTCTCTCTATATAGCTAATATCCACGTTATTCTGCACCACTATCGGCTCGGCACCCAGCATCCCAACGTATTGCACGATGTTATACACGAATGAATCTATATTATCCACGATTAGCACATTCATTTTTTTCTCTTTTCGCCTCCGGAAATGCACTCCAATAACGCCGCACACTTACTCATCGTCTCTTTATACTCGCGTTCAGGGTCAGAATCAGCAACTATTCCCGCTCCTGCCTGGATATAAACTTTCCCGTGCTCAAATACCGCGGTTCTTATCGTTATCGCGGTATCCATTGCACGATTAAATGAGAAATAACCTACACATCCTGCATATATCCCCCTTCTTGTTGGCTCTAACTCTTCTATTATCTCCATCGCTCTTACTTTTGGCGCTCCAGACACCGTTCCTGCGGGAAATGCCGCTACCAGCGCGTCAAACTCGTCCTTATCTCTTCTCAGCTCTCCCACCACATCGGTTACTATGTGCTGTACATGCGAATATTTCTCCGGATACATAAACCTCGTAGCTTTTACGGTCCCAAATTCAGACACTTTTCCTACATCGTTCCTTGACAAATCCACGAGCATCAAATGCTCTGCGCGCTCCTTCTCATCGTTCAGCATCTCGCGCTCCAAACGCTTATCCTCCTCTTTATTTGTTCCACGCCGTCTTGTCCCTGCTATCGGACAGCTCTCTACTTTCCTGCTTCTTTTACCCGCAGCTTCGACCCTGAGCAGCATCTCTGGACTCGACCCCACTATCTTGCGCTCTCCGAAATCGAGTAAATACATGTAGGGAGACGGATTCACTTCGCTTAATCGCCTGTAAAACGAAAAAGCACTCTGATTTCCATCGCTGCTGCCGGAATCAACATCTGCTTCCAACCGCTGTGATAGAACCACCTGAAAAATATCCCCTGCACGAATATATTCCTTCGCTGCCCTCACGCCCCTCTCGTATTCTTCTTTTTCCATATTTGATGTGAACTCCCCGTGCTCCGCTATTTGAACGTCTTCTCTTCTTTTATGCTCGTTATTCTTCGTCAACTCCCCAAACTTTAGAAAAGCTTGCTCTTGCTCAAAATTCAAACCTTCAAAAGAGGTTTGATTATCATAAAATTCGTTGAATATGAGGAAAGCCTTTTTTGCCTTATGGTCCATGATGACATTCTTTTTTGTCAGGATGAATTCGCAATCCGGCTGCTTCAGGACATCAGTTGCGCTTCCCCCCACATCCACAAAATAGCGGATGTAATCGTAAGCAAGATAACCAACGAAACCGCCGATAAATCTTTCTCTTCTCGCACCCTCTATTTTCAGGTCGTTAAGAAACACATTAATCATACTTAGCGGATTTTTATTCTCGCCGTATTCTTTCGCCGCATTGCTCTTGATCTTTTTCGCGAAGAACGGATCATAAGATTTTGTTTTTAACTTACCGTTCTTTACCGAGAATTTGAACGCAGGGTCGAAGCCTATAATGGAATACCTTGCCAATTTATCGCTCCCTTCTCGTGATTCCAACAGGTAAGATTCCCTGCCTTCTTCTGTCTTCAAATTCAAAATATCGTATAGCAAGGAAGGGTTTACAAACGGGATTTCCTCATAGCTCTGGATAATGAACATTGTGTATCATAATTAGATTATATTGTATATATAAATACCTTGATGAACAATTTTTGCTGTGAAACTTGTAACAAATAAAAATAAGTTCTAAATAGGATAACCGACATTAAACTCAAGCGAGGAATGGCAAATGGAAGACGAAGAAGCAAAGACGAAGGAAGAAGTATTTGCAGCAGTGGAAGAGCAAGATGTGAAATCCATCGGGCTCTGGTTCACCGATATCTTAGGGCGACTAAAGAGCGTTACTATTTCTGTTTCAGAATTGGAAACCGCGTTTGACGAAGGTATGGGCTTTGACGGCTCTTCGATAAAAGGATTCGCAAGGATTGACGAGAGCGACATGCTCGCAAAACCTGACCCCGCCACATTCCAGATTGTTCCCTGGAGACAGAAGGATGATGTAGTTGCGAGGATGTTCTGTGATATTCTGAATCCAGACGGCAGTCATTATGAAGGCGACCCGAGGTATATATTGAAGAGGAATCTGGAGCGGTTGCGAGTAGAGTATGGCTACACGTTTTATCTCGGACCTGAACTGGAATACTTTTATTTCCGCGATGAGAAAAATCCGGTGGTGCTGGATGAGGGCGGATACTTTGATTTAATGACTCTGGATGCGGGAAGCGACTTCCGAAGAGATACTGTCTTAATGCTGGAAGCAATGGGGATAAAAGTAGAAGCCAGCCACCATGAAGTTTCTCCTTCGCAGCATGAGATAGACCTTCGTTATAAAGATGCACTTACGATGGCGGACCAGGTGATGACATATCGAATCGTGGTAAAGGAGATAGCCAAGCAGCATGGTTGTTATGCCACGTTCATGCCAAAACCCATCTTCGGTGTGAACGGCTCAGGAATGCACGTGCATCAATCGTTATTTAAAGGTGATAAAAACGCATTCTTCGACCTGAATGACGAATATCAACTGTCTGATGTAGGTAAGAAGTATATCGCAGGATTGTTACGACACGCACCGGAGATTACTTCGGTTACCAATCAATGGATAAATTCGTATAAGCGGTTAGTTCCTGGTTATGAAGCACCGGTATACATTACATGGGCACGGCGTAACCGCTCTACACTCGTCCGGGTACCGATGTATAAGCCGGGGAAAGAGAAAGCGACACGTGTGGAATACCGCAGCCCTGATCCGGCATGCAATCCTTATTTAGCGTTTTCCGTGATGCTCGCTGCTGG
>JAODGF010000021.1 GCA_025464645.1 Methanosarcinales archaeon | reverse complement strand
GGATACTATTTCCTCGTTTGTTACCGTGCCGGGCAGTGCGACAAAAGCTAATTCGTCAGGTTTCATGTCTTTAAGTCTTTCCTTTGCTTCTTTTATCGCCTCTTTCT
The DNA here is from genome assembly GCA_025464645.1 of Methanosarcinales archaeon. Taxonomy (GTDB): domain Archaea; phylum Halobacteriota; class Syntropharchaeia; order Alkanophagales; family Methanospirareceae; genus QMVO01. Next base: position 3,260 of record JAODGF010000021.1, on the reverse strand, counting down.
GCTCCACCTCCCTCCCATCCACGGTGTCATTCAGTGCTTCCCTTTTGTAGTATGTATGCAATTGCATCCCAAACTTGCACAGTTTACCCTCATTCACTGCTGCGTTCTTCCTGTGCAATACCTTCATTTTATTCGCCTCTCTATCCTTAGATTCCGCCAAATAGAGCCCGCAACCTATGCTGCATCCTGGACAAATAGAAGAAATCACTTTCATTTCACCATGCTCTCGGCACTCCATCTCAATTCAGTCTCGTATAAGGGTGGCTTTTCATCAACACTCATTCCCGGCGTGTATCCCAAATGGCGTTGCATCCGCTCTGAGAATCGCCTTTGTATTAGCGTTAATGGTATATCCACAGGGCAAACATCCTCGCACTGACCGCAATGTATGCAAGAATCCATCAAATGAAATATCCGGAGCACGTTATACATAGAAATCGCATAAGAATCCCGTTCGTCATTCATATCCAAACATTTCGCATCTTTCTCGCATGCACAAACCGGGCATACATCCTTACAAGCACCACAATGTATGCAGTTTTTTAGTGCATTCACGTAAAAGTCAAATCTTTCAGAACGTGATAAAGCGTTTACTGCATCCATTCGCTCTTTCCAGCTCTCTGCAAGTTTCCGCATACCTGCATCTATCTTCTTTCTCATTTCTATTCCTTCTCCCGGAGCTTCCTCTATGCACACATACCCGCTGTCTATTGCATTTTTTAAAATCGCTTCGCCTTTCGCCGTGAGCACCTCTACAAATGTCTTTTTCTCCTCTCCTTTTGGCACACCCCAGTTCCCGCATGCTAAATCCGATGAGGTTGGTATCTTCGTCACACATGATTTGCATGCATCTCTTCTGCCATACCCTTTCTGCTCCAGCTCATCTATCTTTATCCCCGCCTCTTTTTCCTTCCCTCCCGCCTCTTTACTCTCCAAAAATATCTTCCCTTCTTTTATCTCCTCCTTCACCACCGAATCCGGGTCAAGCCCGTAAAGATCTGCTGCCATCTCCCTCATTCTCAACGGATGCAGCGTCCCACCACAATTTAGCCCTATCATAAAGATGTTATCAAGATTTACCTGTCGTCTCTTTGCCTGTTCTATTATCCCACGTGCATCACAAGGCTTTGTCGGCAGTCCTATCCTCTTTTCCGCTGCGTACTCAACCACATACTTCGTAAGATTTATAGGTGCAGCGTGTAATGACCCAGCACATTCCTTCACCACTTCCGGGTTGCTCGTCAATACCGGTATGCCCTCATACACGCTTTTTTTCTCGACTACAAGAGCAGCGTCAATAAAGCCAGTTTCCAACGCACTTACAAGCGTGGCAGTGACAAAACCTCCATCAGCTCCTTTTTCCCTTATTCTTTCATCCTTAGCCCATGCAAGATAACACCTCGACATTTTTTATTTACTTCTTCCAGTCTCTTCTCAAAGGGCTTGGTCCTATCTTCTTTATCTTTTCCGTTACTTCTCGAACCATATCTGCAAAAAGAGCCCCTTCTGATGCCGAAATCCACCTCAGCCAGAGCCTATCCGGCTCCAACCCAAGTTCGTCCACAAATTCCTTTAGAAATTCGTACCTGTTCCTCGTTTTGTTATTCGCATTCACATAATGGCAATCACCTATGTGACATCCTGTAACTAAAACAGCATCTGCACCCTCTAAAAGACCCATCAGAACGAAAGCAGGGTCTATTCTACCTGAGCACATTACCCTTATTACTCTTATCGCAGGTGGTAACTGCCTCCTTTCCATCCCGGCAGCATCCGCACCTGCATAAGAGCACCAGTTGCAACAAAATGCTAATATCTTCGGCTCCCACTTCTCTTCAGCCAATCTTTTTACCACCTCAAATTATTATTCAAATGAGGTTATAAAAGGGGAGTTTATAAATTTTGCGATATTTTTCCGTTCTTTTCAACCCACTTTCACATAAGATTTTTAAAAGGCTGTTAGTTAGATTATATCTGTAAGGTGGAAAAGGATGAAACACCAACCAGAAATAGAGGAATTGAATTCACAAGCAGATGCGTACTCAAAGAGGATAAATGATGCTCTGAACGAAATCAAGCGAGTTATTGTTGGTCAAGAGCATATATTAAACAAATTGCTGATTTGTCTTGTTGCCAACGGGCATGTTCTCCTTGAAGGTGTTCCCGGTCTGGCAAAGACATTGATGGTGAAGACGCTATCAGATACGCTTTCTGCAAGATTCCGCCGTATCCAGTTTACCCCTGACCTGCTACCCGCAGACATCATCGGTACGAAGATATATGACCATCGAACAGCGAGTTTTACCACGCAGAAAGGTCCCATCTTCTCTAATTTTATACTCGCTGATGAGGTAAACAGGTCTCCACCAAAAGTCCAATCCGCGTTGTTAGAAGCCATGCAGGAAAGGCAGGTGAGCATATACGGAGAAACGTTTGGATTAGACTCGCCATTCATGGTTCTGGCAACGCAAAATCCAATAGAAACCGAGGGCACATACAAGCTTCCCGAAGCTCAGGTCGACCGGTTCACTTTTAAACTCCTGATAGATTATCCGAGAAGAGAGGATGAGAAGATTATAATACAGCGGAATACACAGGGAATTGCAATTACACCTGCGAAGGTTCTAACTACCGAGGACATAGTCGCGCTACAAAGGTTTAATCAGAAGATTTACGCAGATGAGATGATAGCGGATTATGTTACTGAACTCGTTGATGCAACGAGATATCCAGAGAATTATGGGTTAGACGGGGATATTAAGGAGATGATAGAATATGGGGCTTCTCCAAGAGCGTCAATATGGCTGATTCTTACTGGTAAGGCTCATGCACTGCTAAATGCGCGTGGCTATGTTATCCCCGAGGATATTAAAGCGGTAGCGCATGATGTCCTCCGGCACCGAATAATTTTGAGCTATGAAGCCGAAGCCGAGGGAATTACCGCTGACCATATTATTGACAAGATTATTGCGAATATCCGGGCGCCGTGAAATTCAATTCAAGAAAAGTTTTATCAACTCTCGACCTTCCTCTGACCCGAACAGCGGCAGGTCCCATAGCTGAACTATTTTAAAGCGTGTAGCAGTAACTTTCTGTTCTGTTTTTGGATTATATCCTTCCTTTTCATACCTCTGCTTAGCGATTAAAATACCCCTTCTTTGCCATTTTGGCGTTTCATTCAGGTTTATTCCTATGCGAAAAAGCATCTCGTGTACGTTCTCTGCCTTCATCCCTCTCAGCCGCTTCTCTGCTTCCTTCTC
>JAODGF010000020.1 GCA_025464645.1 Methanosarcinales archaeon | reverse complement strand
TTTCGCCATGCTTCTGCCTGACGCTGTGTAAGATATTCCAGAACATCCTCTCCCCCGCAAACAGGGATTACCCTCGCGTCAAACGCGATAGCATCCTTAAAATCCAACACGATGCTTAAAGCACTTGCCAAAAAGCCTGCAATTACTGAATCCAGTTTCTCTATTCTACCCTCAAAAGGGACGTGTTCGAAGAAGAAACTTATCTCGTCAGAGAAGATATAAGCAATTTTGGGATCGAATCCGCTATTCTCGAAGAAGATCTTCACTGCTTCCGCCATACCTCGTGCAAATCTCTTGTCGTAGGGTTTCTCAAATTTGCCGCTTAAGACACGCCTGAAGCCTCTTCCGTCTGCACGCACGATTAAAGGAGGAATGGCTTTTATCTCTGCGTATATCTCCCTACCCCTGCCCTTATCTTTGTGTTTCTCCCGGTTCTTCTGACGCTTCATCCCGGTTTTTTTCGTTGCGGTTCCTTTATTCTCTCTTCTCTTCCTCTTCCTTCTCTTTTTCCGCTACTCTTCTCCTCACATGCTTTATCAGCACTATGTCTCCAATTGCCGTCACCCACCGATAGGGGATAATCACGCCTTTCTTCTTGCCCACATCAAAAGCGTTTGGATTTATGTTCTTCACTGCCAGCCCCGATATTCTCTTCTCCTTTATGTCTATGCTCACATCCTCTATCTTACCGACGTATATGCCTCTATCCGTGTATATATCCTGCCCATATAAGGAAGACAATTCTATTTCCATAATGCTATTTATGAAAAGAGGCTATATATAATTAACGGATTGGTGAAGGAAAAGATGCGAACATCTATACAGGTGGGTACACTCATCGGCATACCGATAAGATTGCATTTTACTTTTTTGTTTATCTTACCGCTAATCGTGATGATGTTTGCACATGGTCCTACGTTAAGTATAGGCCCCAGTTCACCTATATACAATTTAATGGTATCGTTCTTCGCAAAAGACCCTACGAAACCTATCCCGCTGCCGCTGGGCTTGGATGGTCTCAAAATATCTCCCTTCCTCCGTTATTCCTTATCCTCCGTGGCGGCTTTCCTCTTCTTTGTCTCTTTATTACTCCACGAAATGTCCCATTCGTACGTTGCGATGAAATTTGGGACGAAGATACACAGCATTACGCTTTTCATCTTCGGTGGCTTGGCAATGATGGAGGATATACCAAAAAGCCCGGAGAAGGAGTGGAGGATAGCAATTGCGGGACCTTTAATGAGTTTTGCACTTGGCTTCGTATTTCTTTTCTCTTTCTGGGGCATAAAAGGATTGAATTTTGCTCTTCAGCGCCCGGTTGCGATAGTAGTGTTTATGCTCGGATTTCTTAATGTAATATTAGCTACATTCAACTTAATACCGGCATTTCCAATGGATGGAGGACGAGTCTTAAGAGCTTTTCTTGCGAAAAGAATGTCATTTCTAAAAGCAACGAAGAGAGCGGTGTTAATAGGAAAAACATTTGCTGTCATAATGGCGATAGCAGGGTTTATTGCAGACCCTTTCATGTTTATTTTAACTGGTGAGCGTGTAACGAACATTTGGATTCCTTTAATTGCCATTTTTCTATATATCGCCGCAACGGAAGAAGAAGCAGCTACTACTACTTTTGCTTCATTAGAGGGAATAAAGGTAAAAAATATAATGCGAACAGAGAGAACAAGCGTGCCGGAAGATATGCCAATCGCTGAGCTGGCGAATAAGATGCTCGATGAGAAAACCGCAGAATATGCAGTAGTAAGCGAAAGCGGCGAATTAAAAGGGTTTATAACATTTGATGACATAAAAAAGATGCCAGTCGAGCAGCGCTACTTTCTGAAGGTTTATGACACAATGAGTTCATTCGATAGCATTAATGACATTGTATTTGAGGATGAGGGGGCAACAGAAGCACTGAAAAAGATGATAAGGCACCGGAGGAATGTTCTGGCAGTGAAAGAGACGATAAGTGGGAACTTCGTGGGAATCATAACAAGAAGAGATTTAGCGATTTTTATGGAGATGTTGAAAGAGAGTGTTTGAAACAATGCAAAATGCATAGTGCAAATTGAAAAATGAACCACAAGATTACACAGATTTCTCAATTAGGCGAGTTGCTCCTTTTATCGTTCCTGCGATTTTTATCACTCTCATGCCGATTCTTGCTTCATTCACCGAATGAATACAAGCTAATGCTGCTCTTACTTCCTCGACTTTATTATGTGCGCATCTTAAGATACCCACGTCTTTCTTCTTATCATAATCTATCAGCCATATTCTGCTTTCACTTGCTCCCACATCGCCGTAAAGAGAGTAAATGGAGTCCCTTATCTCTTCCAGCAGCTCTCGCTTATCTATTTCTCGCTCGCTTATCACCTCAAACACAAGATACCTTTTCCTTTCTCGAAGAGAAGGGGGCAGCAACAATGCAAAATGTAAAATGTAAAATACAAATTGATATTTTGACTTTTGCACTTTGCATTTTGCATTTTTCATATTATCTCCACTTCCGTTTTCTTTTTCCATTTGTGCTCTAATACGCCTTCTGGAATAGCACTTAAAGCGTGTATAGCCTCATCTTTTTTCATTCCAAATAGTGACGCCAGTGCAATCATCTCTCTCGGCGCCCTTAAATCATAGATAAAGCGAGCATTGCTGGATATTATTGCGGGAGCTTTGTATTTTCTCACCAGCTTCAAATTCTCTCGCATCTTCCATAGGATTCGGGCTCTATCGCTTCTCCTGCTATGAATTATCGCATTGAGATTGAAGTCTATTGCAACACCATTCTTGGCGGCATATCTCACCAGCACATGGCTCAATTCCCCTTCTCCTTTTTCACCGCAAGGATGCGCCAGTATATCTACCCTGGAATCTTTTAATGCTGCTTCGTTTATTACCTCACTACCGCCATGAACCGCTAACAATGGCACTTCTCCATAGTGAAGCTTTATTTTTCTTTTCAATTCGGAAACCGACTTTGTCCTTATCTCCACACCACGGAATACAAAAGTTGATATCGAGGGTGGTAATATCTCTTTACCCTTCTCAGTATCATCGTGGTTTGTTATTGCTATGCCGGTATATCCGTATCTTTTTGCGATTCGATACATATCCTCCACTGGCACATCGGTTTCAGGATATGCATGCACGTTGAGGTCAAAGAAATTGGGCATTAATAATAATTTGATATAGGATGAATATTTAAAAAGTATAACATTATACGATGAAAGAGAGAAAGATAGAGGCAATCCTGTTCGACCTTGATGGCGTACTAATAAACTCATTTGAAAGCTGGTATCAAGCGTTTAACGCAATGTTAATGGCGTACAGGAAGGAAGAAATGAGTAGAGAAGAGTTTAGGAAGAAATGCTGGGGTCCTGACCTGAAGCATAATTTAACTGCGTTAAATCTGGATGAAGAAGCTGGAAAGTATTGCATTAACGAGCAACTGAAGTTAATAGAGTTTATAGAGCTGTTTCCTGGTGTAAAAGAGGTTTTGAGCCGTGTAAGGGAAAAATATAAGCTCAAAGTAGGGCTGGTTACGAATACGCCAAAAAAGAATGTTCATAGGATATTGGAACACTTTCATCTATCCGGCTATTTTGATGTGATTGTGACAGGGGATGACGTGAAAAGAGGGAAGCCAGATGCTGAGATAGTGATAGATGCATGTGAGAGACTAAAAACAAAGCCCGAGAATGTGATACTCGTAGGAGATACGGAAAGCGATTTCCTGGCTGGCAAATCTGCTGGTTGTGCAGTCATAGGTGTAGGAGCGAAATCAGCAGGTGATGAGCACATAGAGAATCTTTATGAACTGTTTGCAATTTTGGATTAAACCCTTTTCTTTTAGAAAAAGAAAAGCGTTTTCGGAAAAGAAAAACAATCGGTAGTTCTGGAAAGATGGATAAAAAAATATGCGCATCTGTTCCTGCAAAGGTGATACTATTTGGAGAGCATTTTGTGGTATATGGTAAGCGAGCATTAGCTACTGCAATAAACAGGCGACTTACGGTGGAGGTAACAAGCAAAGAAGAAAAAGGATACCACGTAAAAATAGAGAGCATACCTACTTTTGGTCTGGAAATGGATTTAGAACCTGAAAAAGGGGAAGGAAAAGGAAAGGCACTGGTATATAAGGATTATGACAACGCAACAAAAGCAATTGCGTATGTCAGGGAAGCAATACGATATCTCGAAGAGAAGTATGGAATGGATGATGAAGGAGTAGAAATAGAAATAAAGTCGCAGATACCCATTTCTGCGGGATTGGGTTCTTCAGCGGCGACCTGTGTTGCTACTATCGCAGCGCTAAAGGAATATCTTGGCGTAGGTGGTGATTTGGAAGGGATAAGAGATGACGCACATAGTGTCGAGCTTGCAGTACAAGGTGCTGCCAGTCCTGTTGATACGGCAATTTCAACTTACGGCGGGTATGTATCGGTAGAGAAGGGAGAGGTGAAGAGATTGCGGTCGCCTGAGCTAAATTTGATTGTGGGATGCGTTGGCAGCATACCTTTGAGCATGGGGATGGATACGAAAAAGGTTTCTGAGATGAGTTTAAAGACAAAGAAAATTGTAGCAGATGTTAAAGGGCGAAAAGATATGTTCAAGAGCATTTTTGATCATATATCCGATGCCGCCGAAGAAATAACGACACAGGCAATTAGGGCGATAGAAGATGAAGACTTTGTGAAATTGGGGGCGTTGATGAACATAAATCATGGTTTGCTGGACGCAATTGGCGTGGTTCCGAGGCGATTGAGCGAACTCGTGAAGATGTCGCAGGCGTCAGGTGCTCTGGGTGCTAAGGTGACAGGCGCGGGTGGATTGGATGAGATGGGCGGTGTGGGCTCTGTTTTAGTGCTGCCAGGTGAGTGTGGGAACTGGATAAAAGCAGCGATGGAAATTGCGGGTGCGCTTGTGATGGATGTGAAAACAGGAGGGGAAGGACTGAAGGTCACGGTTTTTGATTGATGTATCTCAGGTATGGCGTTATGTGGTTTTTTATGCAGCTATACAAATACTATAAGTAAAAATGGGAAGAGTATACCTCGTTGGTGCCGGACCGGGAGACCCGGAACTGTTAAGTCTGAAGGCATATAAGCTTATTAAAGAAGCAGACGTAATATTGGTTGACAATTTAGTTTTAGGCGTGAAGAAGCTGATACCGGAGAGTAAAAAGGTAATTGACATTGGCAAAACAGCGAAGAAGCATAAGTTCTCACAGGATGCGATAAACACGCTCATGGTGGATCTGTCGGAGAAATACGATAAGGTTGTGCGATTGAAAGGCGGGGACCCTTTTATATTCGGTAGAGGAGGAGAAGAAGCGGTGTTTCTCAGAGAGCACGGTGTTGATTTTGAAGTAGTGCCAGGAATAAGTTCTGCAATTGCAGTTCCGACTGCTTTCTCTATCCCACTCACCTTCCGGGACATTTCTTCTGCTGTGACTGTAATTACAGGGCACGAGATGGAGGAGAAAGAAGAGAACATTAACTGGGAGGCGATTGCGAATTTAAAAGGCACGCTCGTTATTTTGATGGGTGTAGGGAACCTTGCAAAAAATGTTGAGCTTCTTTTGAAGCATGGACTGCGCGCAGAAACACCTGTTGCGACGATTGAAAAAGGATTTACTGAAGATGCGAGGATTGTGGTTGGAACGCTTGGGAATATAGTGGAATTAGCAAGCAAAGAAAAGGTGAAGCCGCCAGCGGTGATTGTGATCGGTGATGTGGTTAGTGTAAGGGAGAAGTTGGTTCTACACCCTGAGAAGTGAAACCGTAACTATAACCGTTTTTAGTAATATGTTTTAGAACAGATTTCAAATAGGGCTTAGTCCAAGAATTCATAGCTATATCGTGCTTATTTTTATTTATATACATATTACTAACTTTAGTATTAGTAATATGGATAGTAGTAATGACAATGC
>JAODGF010000135.1:4997-6580 GCA_025464645.1 Methanosarcinales archaeon | reverse complement strand
CCCTCTGACTTTTTTGATCAAACGTCGTAAAATCCCGTGGTCGCGAGAGACCCAGACATTGATTGGCTGCCCTATTTACGACCCGGCATAATGGGCTATCGTAAGTACGTCTTAACCAAAGATGAAACACCAAAAAATAAAAAATAGAAAATAGAAAAGCTTAAATATAGGGTGAGCTATGGGAAATATGGGGAAGATTTTTTCATAGGTGGGATTTTGATATTGAGTATTGTTTGGTATTTCATATAACGTTTTGAGTATATCTGAAGTTCCGAGCGACAAGGAATTTGGGTGAGGGTATAGCCCGAACCAGATATACTCTGTTAGCTGCAGTGCACATCTATTAGCCTCCCAACAAGGCTACAATTTTGCTTAGTAAACCAGATGCAATCGTATTACTTGCAGCTCCTTCAAGAATCCTTCTAATCGTGCCAAGACACTCGATTATGATTGTAGCTTTAGGTTTCGAAGAAGACATTTGTGCATCTATTGTCTGAATTTCAGCTTGAAGATCGGATTTCTGCTGTGGCGAAAGGCCGAGTTGCTCAATAGATTTTTTCAATAATTGGATTACTTCCTTTAGTTCTTCATGCCTGCTTTCACCAATAGTAACTACTTGTGTGGCTTCAGGACTAGTCTGTTGAATTTGCGAACTTATCATCTGACCAACAGATATTATATTGACTGGTGGGAAGTGGTAGGTGGGTGTATCGGGTTTAGATAAAGCTTCTTCAACTTCACGAACACCCCCATGCGAAATTCCGATAATACCGCCAAGAGCTCGGAACTCAATCAAACCTTCTCCTTTAAGATAATGTGCAATTTTTGTAGTTAAGTCTCTGTCAAAACCTAGTTCTTTACCAATCTGAAACCTATCGAACCATTTAAACTCATCTCCTCCAGTCAACTCATATAATCTATGAAGAAACTGGAAACGCTTCTTTTTCATCTCTTCTATTGCGTTCATTATTTTCACCTCCTTATTCCATTGCGGCTAACGTCGGTATATCTGCAGTATTGCATATATCACTTCAATTTGGCATTATATCAGCATTTCGTATTCCCTTCCATTTTGGTGGTATATCCGCAACATTGCGTATATACATCCTTCTGGATGAACCTCCTATCTCCTTGATTTTCCGTCTTTTCATCCTTTCACACCTCCTCCTTTCTCTTTCTCAAATCTATTCTACATATCCACTATAAAAAACTTCGTGCTGTTTCAGTAGTTCCGAATACTCCCTGCTCTATAACGCTTGAGGAGTTAGTCATTTTTCAACCCTCAAATCCACTATCTCTGATACCTCAGGTCCGGTGGAAATCAACTTCACGGGAACTTGCGTGTCGCGCTCGACCCTGGCTACAAAATCCTTTACTTCTTTACTCAACTCTCCGTACTCCTTCACACCTCTACATGACGGGTCTAACCTGTCCACACCGCTCAATGCCACCATCGTTGCTCCATTTATCATCGCCGAGTAAGCTGCCATCTTTGCGTCCCACTCTCCTATCCGTCTCTTCCTGCCTGTAACCGTGCCATACTCCTCGATATGCAACTCAGCCGCTTTTTCTTCTTTCATTTG
>JAODGF010000135.1:0-4891 GCA_025464645.1 Methanosarcinales archaeon | reverse complement strand
GCTGCATTCGCAGGTCCGCATCCGGAACCCGTGGACCCTATTTTTCCCTTCAAATGGGCATCCTTCACGTCCTCTTCAATATGCTTCTCCTCTATTATCGCACATCTCCAATCCACACCCACTCGCCCTTTCAGCCCAAAGGAAGATACTTCTTGTTTGAACACTCTCGGGTCAACCAATACGCCAGCGCCAATCAGAAGCCTTGCGGATTCATGCACAAACCCCGAAGGTACCATTCTCAATGCGTATTTCTTTCCTTCTATCTCCACTGTATGCCCTGCATTGGGACCTACACCCCCTCTCGCAACCACTTCCGGCTTGTCATGCTTTGCAAGATACGCTATTATCTTCCCTTTACCTTCGTCACCAAAAAATCCCCCTACTACTATTGTTGATAGCATAGTAATTACAAACCTTTTTTATTGAATAAAGGCTACTTACGATTATGATAAGAAACGATATAATAAGTTATCAATTCGCAGAGCGGATAAAATCAGCGCTGATTATCGGTTCAAAGATGCTGGCGGTAGTAGAGACGTTGAATAAGGAAAGTGAACTGGAGGGCGGGAAAAAAGCGATGTTTGCTTTCTTTGACGGGCTGTCCACTGAGACAGGAATAGCGTTAAACGCAACGGGAATGCAAGAATTCGTGCTGGTAGAAGAAAAAGTATCACAGGCAAAAAGAAAGATAGAAGAGGAAGATTATGATGAGGCGCATGCAAACCTTGGAAGAGCAGTTTCGCATGCTACAACTGTCTGCGACAGAACGATGAGGGCATTGATGGAGAATGGGTTGATGTAATTTTTTTTCGCAGTATCTGGGTTACGTTTTGGAAAGCATAACTTTATATAATAGAATTGCAAATAGCTTCACATGATGAAAGTAGCGATAAATGGATGGGGGCGGATAGGGCGAATTGTATTCAGAGCGGCGATACGTAAAAACTCGAATATAAATTTCGTAGCAATAAATAGCCATGCTGCTGAGCCTTCCTGGGTGGCACATCTGTTGAAGTATGATTCCGTGCACGGCGTGCTGGACGGCGAGATAAGAGCGGAAAAAGACGCAAATGCGATAGTTGTAAATGGTAAGGAGATAGAGATATTAGCAGAAACCGACCCGGCGAAGCTGCCATGGAGTGATCTGGGTGTAGATGTAGTTGTAGAATCAACAGGGAAGTTCAGGGATAGGAAAGATGTATCGAAGCACCTTGATGCGGGGTGCAAAAAAGTGATAATTACAGCACCGGCAAAAGACCCTGATGTAACTATCGTACCGGGGGTCAATGATGAGATGTACGACCCTGCCAAGCATAGCGTAATTTCCCTCGCGAGTTGCACCACCAACTGCCTGGCTCCAGTGGCAAAGGTATTGAACGACGAATTTGGCATAAATCGCGGGTTTATGACCACCGTGCATGCTTACACAAGTGACCAGAGGCTTCTTGACGGAAGGCATAAGGACCTGAGAAGGGCTCGTGCTGCTGCTATGTCCATAATACCCACGACAACAGGGGCAGCAGCAGCAATAGGAGTTGTATTACCTTCATTAGCAGGAAAACTGGATGGAATAGCAATGCGAGTTCCCACTTTTAACGTTTCTGTGGTTGACCTCGTAGCAGAGCTGAATAGCGTAGTTACACGTGATGAGGTGAACAGAGCCTTTGAAGCAGCATCAAAGGAAGGCATGAAAGGAATCCTTGCTGTTTCTTATGAGCCTCTTGTCTCCATTGACCATCTGGGAACGAATTTTTCCTCCGTGGTTGACGCACTATCCACGAGTGTGATAGACGATGGCAAGGGCGGTAGTTTGGTGAAAGTGCTGTCCTGGTATGACAACGAATGGGGCTACTCTTGCAGAGTGGTGGATATGATAAAGAGGGTGGAGGAGAAGTAAAAGGCGAAGTGAAAAATGAGTGAAGAGTTAAAAGACTTCTTGACAATAGATGATTTTGACGTAGAAGGAAAGACAGTGCTCTTCCGGGCAGATATAAACTCGGTTGTTATAGATGGAAGGGTACAAATGAAGGAGCGGATAGAAGAGAATGCGAAGACTATACGAGAGCTCTCGGAGAAGAGAGCAAAAGTGGTTATTCTCGCTCATCAGGGTCGTGCAGGTAGATACGACTTCCTCCCTCTGGACCAGCACGCGCAATTGCTCAGGAATTTCGTGGATTTGAGATATGTCGAGGACATAATAGGACCTGTTGCAAGAGAGGCGATAAAAAATCTGGCACCGGGAGAGGTTCTACTACTTGACAATGTAAGGATGCTTGCGGAAGAAACGCTGGACAAAACACCGGCGGAACATGCAAAATCAATTTTCGTAACAAGACTTGCTCCTCTCGCGGATATTTACATAAACGATGCATTCTCAGTAGCCCACAGGTCGCATGCGTCAGTAGTTGGCTTCCCGAAGGTATTGGATGCAGGAATAGGAAGGTTAATGGAGCGAGAGTTGAAAGCACTGGAAAGAGCCGTTAATGACATAAAAAGACCCTGTGTTTACGTGCTTGGCGGTGCAAAACCGGAGGAGGTGTTTGACATAATGGAGTTTGCGTTAGAGCGGGGAGTGGATAGCATACTTACAACGGGAGTTATAGGCAGCTTCTTTTTATATGCCAAAGGTGTCATTCCACTGAAAGTGGATAACCAGCTTTTTGAGCATGTGGGTAGAGCGAAGCGAATAGCGAATCGAGGCGGCAGGCGAATAAAATATCCTTGGGACGTTGCGATTGAAGTGGATGGTAAGCGAAAGGAGATACCGCTTGATGAAGTACGAGCAAACCAGCCGATATACGATATAGGAGAGAAAACATGCGAGAAATACGGTGAGATCATAAAAAATGCGCGGACAGTGATAATGAAAGGACCTGCGGGAGCATTCGAGAAGGAAGGATTTGCAAAGGGAACAAAGGAGATTTTTAAAGCGATTGCAGATTCTGATGCGTTTTCGCTGCTCGGTGGTGGACATACATCGGCGGCGATAAGTGAAGTGGGAATGGATAAAAAAGAGATGGATAATGTTCATGTTAGCCTTGCAGGCGGTGCGTTCCTGAGGTATCTCTTAGAGAAGCCCTTGCCAGGGATAGAAGTATTGAGAAGACGGTAATTCCGTTCTTTCCATGTAGTCCTTGTTCTTGCTTTGTAAGCGGGGAAGGTAATATCATAGAGACGACTGAAAGCTTTGAGAGAAAGTGGGGGCTATATCGTATCGTGATTCTTCTCTTGTGCTGAGGATTTTTTGACCGTTCTTGCCCCCAAGGAGCGAAGTAGGACTTCACCGTCTCATTTTTCTTTTTTATTTTCTTCTTCTCAACACTAAATATGCTACTGCGAGTAGCCCTGCGATAGTGCATCCCGCTTCAAATCCCGGTGGTGTTGGCGAAGGCGTTGGTGCAGGCGTCAACGTTGCGTGAACCTCTGATGTTTCGTAAGCTTTTACTTCTACCGTTTGTGACCAATCATGATAGCCCTCAAGGGAGAGTCTAAGAGTATAGGTGCCGGTGGGTAGATCAGAAGGTGTTTTGCAGGGTGTAGAGCCGACCCAGTTAAGTCCGTCTATTGTTGCACGTGCACCAGATGGTGAAGAAGAGACTGAGATAGCCCCTGTTGCTGGTATGGGCGTGGGTGTGGGTATTGGTGTTGGTTCTGAAAATTTAACAAGGAAGGCATCGCTCTCATTTGCGAAGATGGGCGCGACACTTTCGTTGGTTTTGCTGCCTGCTAAGTACACCACCCCCTCTTCTGCTGTTGCGATTGCACGTCCAGTAACCCAACCTGTTTTACCCCATGTTATGTTCCAGATAAGACTTCCATCGGTACTGTTGTATTTGTTGAGGAAGGCATTGCAAAAATCAAAATCGCGGGATTCGTTTTGACCCGCTAAGTACACGCTGTCTCCTGCTGTTGCCGTTGCCGATCCCGATGTACCTATTCCTCCCCATGTGATGTTCCAGATAAGGTTTCCACCGGTACTGTCGTATTTGTTGAGGAAGGCACCGGGAACGGTATCGAGACCAGTCCTGCCTGACACGTACACCGCGTTGTCTCCAGTTGCAGTTGCCCTCCCTTGTGTACCTATTCCTCCGCATGTTACGTTCCTGTTCCAGAGAAAGTTTCCGTCGGTACTATTGTATCTGTTAAGGAAAGCTTTGCCACCTGGGGCACGACCTACTACATACACACTGTCTCCAGATATTGCTACTGCATTTGCCGAATAAGTTCCCGGTCCACCCCAGGTGACGTTCCAGAGAAGGTTTCCATCCGTGTCGTATTTGTTAAGGAAGGCATTGAAATCACTAACGTTGGAAGGTGCCGTCTCGCCTGCTACATACACGCAGTCTTCTGCTGCTGCCACTGCATATCCAGTAGTAAAAACTGTGCCCCATGTGATGTTCCAGAGAAGGTTTCCATCCGTGTCGTATTTGTTGAGGAACGCACCCCCCGTAACGTTTGAGAATCCACAGGTGCCTGCCAGGTACACACTGTCCCCTGCTGCCGCAGTTGCTACAACATTACTGCCGCCTTCCCCCGGGGCAAACATCTCCCATGTGATGTTCCAGAGAAGGTTTCCCTCCGTGTCGTATTTGTTGAGGAAGGCGTCGGTGAGATTGGTATTGACACCCGCCAGGTACACACTATCGTCTGCTGTTGCGACTGCGGATCCCAAAGCATTGCTCCATGTCACGTTCCACACTTCTACTGGCTGTGCGCCTACTACCGGAGTAGGGATTACCGAAAAAGCGAAAATCGCTGTTGCAATCAAAACTACCAAACATATTTTCTCACTTTTGCTTTTCATTTTTTCTTCCTATCCTATTCTGGCATAGATAATATTTAAAGTTTTTGGTGGTGCCGGTGCCATAATTATATAGGTAGGCTACTCACT
>JAODGF010000134.1 GCA_025464645.1 Methanosarcinales archaeon | reverse complement strand
ATTGTCACAATCCTGAACTTGTTGATCCCAAGCAATTTTCAAATCCCATCTCTGAAAAGGAGATATTTTCCTTTCTGGAAGAACGCAGGGGGAAGCTCGATGCGGTAGAGATAACGGGTGGTGAACCAACACTGCAGCCAGACCTGAAGGATTTTATGAGGAAGATAAAAGATTTAGGTTTTTTGGTTAAGCTGGACACAAATGGCAGCAACCCCGGGATATTAAGCGAAGCGATAGAACGCGGAATCGTGGACTATCTCGCAATGGATGTAAAAGCGCCTTTAGAAAGATACCAGGAGATTACCGATTCCCGGGTTGACCCTGCTAAAATCGAACACAGCATCGAGTTAATCATGTCTTCTGGATTGGATTATGAATTCCGAACAACGGTGGTGAAATCGCAATTGGGTAAGCGAGATATTCTGGAAATAGGGCGGCTAATAAGGGGTAGTAAACGATATGTATTGCAGAAGTTCGTGCCTGTAAAGGTGTTGGACGTAAAATTCATGGATGAAGTGACTTATTCGAATGCCGAGTTAGAATATTTGAGGGATGCGGTGAAGAGAGAAGGTTATGTTGCCGAGTGTGTCGTGCGGTGAGGTAAGCTACCGCTATATTTTAGTCCCCTCCCGTCTCTGTCTTTTTCTTGTGTAACACCCATCCAGAAGAATCTATTTTTCCGTTTGGTAATACAACTATTGTTCCATCACCGGTCTTTATGCGCGTTTTTCTGAGCGTGACATCAATAATCTCTCCTCTATATTTCATCGTCTCGATTTCGTCACCAATATTAAAGTGCCTGTCTAAGAGGAGAAATATTCCCGCCACCGCATCGCCTAAGGCATCCTTGACGGCTAAGGCAATAGCAGCCCCAACTAAAACAGAAGCACCTATGAGAGGCATGAAAATCTCTTCTAATTCCAGCTCATGCGTGATATAAATCAGAACAGCGAACCATAAAACATAGACCACGGCTCTTCGTAAGATGTTCTGAGCATCCAAAGGCAGAGCAGTAGTGCTTAAGAATCTCCTAATAAGTCTTTTAATTATGCCAATCACGAAGAAAGCGACTGCTAAGACCAGTATCACTTTCAAATACGGCGCGACAGCTTGAAATATATTCAGTATATCTATCATATTCGTATATAATTACCCATCCTGTATGTGTCTTCGCATTTTACACTGATATTAACTACCTAAGTTTCAGAGTATAAATAATCATAGCATGAGAATAAACGGCAAGCCACGGCAACTAAAAGGAGATGAATTGGCGAAAAAAAAAACACACTTAAACACATGCTCAAAAAAGGGGATTGAAGCTAAGCGCCGAGCACGCGCTGTGCTTTTATATCTAATCCCATGCTTTTTTCTATTGCCTCTCTGATCATCCCTTCTGATGGGTCAACTCCAACTACTTTACCCTTAGTTATTTCCCTTATCATTTTTGTTAGATTACCAACACCACATCCCAAATCTAAAACATCATCAGTATTCCCAATTTCCAGAAGCTTCAAAAGCACATCCGCTGCAGATTTTTGAACAGACGAATAATCTTCGTATTTGGTGGCGATTTTTGAAAAATCAACTCTGCTCATACTTATTCACCCTGTGGCAATTTCACATAACTTCGGTATATCAATTCATCACCCATGTCTTCAAGCGCCATATTTGTATAGTTAAGTATCCCTTTAAAAGTTTTTTTTATCGCCAGCCAGCTATTCATTTCCACCCAGACCTCGTCCCCCGGCTGGAGGCAGATTCTTTTGGTCAAAACATATTATTGTTGTTACTCAACTGGAGGTCAACTCATATCATCGTTGTTATTCAACCATATGCTACCTGGTTATTGCAATCCTGAATGGCATGGAGTCAACTCATATCATCGTTGTTATTCAACCTGGAGAGGGTGATTCGGGAACTGTATTTTGAAAAAGGGTCAACTCATATCATCGNNNNTTGTTGTCACTCAACTTTTCCTTGGATTTCATTGAAATGGGGAATAAGAATTTATGCCAACTCATATCATCGTTGTCACTTAACCAAGTATATAATATTACCATGCATGCACCCTTTCCTCATGCTTCAAAAGCCAACCGAAGGCGGTGCGCACCTTATCCATATTGGCTTTTACATACTTTATCTTTCCACTATATCTTTAAATAAGATACGAGCCTTTTGCGGGAAAGAATTGATACCAGCGACAAGCACTCTCCTCAGCTCTTCCTGCTTCTCCTTGTCCAGAGGATAAAGTCGGTCTTTTCCTGCAAGTTTGTTAACGTGTGCTATTGTAGCGTCACGCCCCTCATCCTCAAGCTTCTCTTTAAGTTCTCGTGCTCGGCTCTTTGAGAAGATACCCGCATTCGCGTATTTTGTCAGTTCCTCCATGAATACCGCTTCCGGGATTTCTTCCGCACGTGCTGTCACTTCTGCTTCAGTTCCTGAGATATACCTCTTCGATGTCACCTTCGCAAGCATCGTCTCAAGCTCCTCTTCTGTTTCCGTGAGTATCCCGATATATTGCTCCCGCGAGATAAGGTGAATCCCATCCTGCTTCTTCAGCAACGCACCCGTGAAGGGATAGACTTCGTGTTCTCCTATTTTCGTGAATTGCGGTCTGAAATCGAGATGCACATCTTTTTCCACCACTTTCACTACCTCCCGGTCCATAAAGTTCTCGGTATAGCCTCTTTCAGGCACAAGAGTATCTATTCGCAGTTCTTTTATTATTCGCCGCTGCAAAGCCCCGGCATTCTCCGGCTCGCCATGCACTACGAAAATCTTTTTTGGAAGGAGTTCTGCTGAATTGACGAAGGAGAACAGTCCGTCTGCATCTGCGTGCGCACTCAAGCCCGGAATATAACATACTTTTAGCATTACTCTATACTCCTTTTCTGCTATTTCAACTCGTTTCTTACCGTCCAGTACCTCCCGTCCAGGCGTGCCTTCCGCTTGATAACCCACAAAAACCAGGCTCGATGCAGGGTCTTCCAGCGTGGTCTTCAAGTGGTTCAGTATGCGACCACCGGTGAGCATGCCACTGGCTGCTATCACCACGCAAGGCTCCTCAGACGAAGCAACATCTAAGGACCTGTTATTCCCGCGGATAAAATCAAGTCTGCCGAACTGGAACGTATTCTCTCCTTTTAAGAAAGAACTCCTGAACTCTGCACGCAGATAATTCTGATGATGTCGGTACAGAGAAGTCGTCTCTGCGCCTAACGGCGTATCGAAATAAACGGGTATGTTCGGAAGTTTCTTCTCTTCGTAAAGCTGCTTCAGGATATATAGTATTTCCTGTGCACGCCCAACCGCAAATACAGGAATTAAAACCTTGCCTCTGCTGACGTAAGTATCCTGGATTATTTGTCTCAAACTCTCTTTTGGACCCGTCTGCGGATGTTGCTTTGCGCCGTATGTAGATTCGATAATCAAGAAGTCGGTATTTCTCAACTTCGCCGGAGCATTCATGATGGGTGAACGTCCGTGCCCGATGTCGCCGGTATACACCAGCCTGCCTGCACCACTGATATCTACAACTGAAATGCTTGCACCCAATATATGACCGGCATCGAGGAACGTTAGCGTGACGTCATCAGAAGCATCAACAGGAACGTTCCATTCCGAAACGCTGAATTTGTCTATCGTTTGCGCAACGTCTTTCTCCGTGAACATGGGCAGTACCCCGGATTCAGCCGCTTCTTTTTGTATCTTCGCACTGTCTTTTAAAAGCAGTTCCGTAACGTCACGAGTAGCCACTGTGGAATATATCCTGCCATCGAAACCTTCCGCAACGAGCTTGGGTAACAGTCCTGAGTGGTCGAGGTGTGCATGGGAAAGAACGACAAAGTCTATTTCTCGCGGGTTGAATGTGAATTCCGGTGAGATTTCCTTCTCCTCTCCCTGTCGCTGACCACAGTCGAGCAAGAACCTGTTTTTTCTCGTTTTTACCACAATGCAGGAACCTGTGACTTCTTTTGCTGCGCCTAAAAATTGTAGTTTCATGTTAATTTCTTCACCATAAACGGTCCTTCTCGCTTGTAGCCAAACTTTTCATAATACTCTCGCACACCTATCCCGCTCATCACCGCTATTCGGTGGTATCCCCTATCAAGTGCCATCTCCTCCGCTTTTCGCAACAACCGTGCTCCATATCCACGATGTTGCCAGCTATGCTCCTTCCTTTCGCCCAGAGCAACCAATTCACCATACACATGCAGGTCACGAATCAGAGCGGCATCTCTCAACTCTTCCCTATGTGGTGCAAATGGGAACCTCAACCTCAAGAGCGCGATCAAGATATCTTTCTCCACATCTTCGTAAGAGAGGAAAAACTCCGTACCCCCGCATGCCTCATACCTTTCAGATAAAAAATTTATATTCTCATTGTCTGCGACTATACCCATCAAACGCGAAAGACCTGCTTCCCGGCACCTTATACACCGGCATTTGCAGCCCATCTCGTGCAGTCGCTCATTCACCAATTGTCTTAGATTGCTCTTCTTCACTCCTGCTTCTATATATTGCGCGGGAATATCTCTTTGTATTCTTTGTATCCTTACCCACTTGGGAGTTATTCTTTTCGCATAAGCGATTATCTCTATTGCTTCTTCCTCACGCATTGGCTCATATTCTCCGTTTTTCCACATATCATACAGTTTCGTCCCTTTAACCACCAGCGTGGGATATATTTTCAGATAATCGGGCTTGAAGTGTGAATCGCGGAAGATGCGTTCAAACATCTTTTTATCAGCTTCGATAGTAGAGCCGGGCAAACCGGGCATCAGATGGAAGCCTACTTTTAACGCACTGTCTCTCGCTTTTCTGTTCGCCTCTATCGAATCATCTACCGAATGCCCCCTACTTATATTTTCCAATATCCTGTTATTGACATGCTGCACGCCTAACTCGACTTTTGTGGCACCGAGCTCCAGCATCCGGTCTATCTCCGCTTCCTTCGCATAATCGGGTCTCGTCTCGAAAGTCATGCCGGTGTTTCTTATCTCCTCTCCAACCTCCTTCAGGGCATCCAAACACCTTTTCACAAACCATCTTTGATAATCCAACGGTCTCGCAGTTAGCGTGCCACCCATCAGTATCAAATCAACCTTTTCGAAATCGTGTCCTATTTCCTTCAATTGATGTAGTCTCACTTTCACCTGCTCGTATGGGTCGAAACCCAGTTGAGCAGCGCGAATAGCAGCCGGCTCCTTACCTACGTAACTCTGTGGAGACGCGAACTCGGAGCTTGGACCACCGGGGCACATTATGCACTTACCATGCGGGCATGGATACGGAGAAGTCATCACAGCAACAGGAGCAACGCCAGAAGCTGTTCTCATTCTTTTTCGCTTCAATCTCTCCTTTAGTTGCAATTCATCATCGCTCGAATTCAGCACATCGGAATTCCTCGGAACGCCACGCAACGCATATTTCCTGCTTATCTCCTTCTTCAGTTCGTTTATGCTCTCTGCCCGGCTTATTCCGCTTTCCGCTATTGCCACTGCTATCTCTTTACATGCCAGTTCATAGTTCCTTACTTCTCCCTTAGCTTCAACCTCTGCTCCGAGTGTAGCTCCTGCCATTTCAGACGTATCCCCTCGATTCTTCTCTCTCCTGCTCCCTCTTTCTCTTCTCTTCCCTCCGCTCCTCTTTTTTTATTATCTCTTCCATTAGCTCCCGCTGCACTATTCTCCTCGCTTCTAAATCCGATGTATCGACCTTAATACTCAATATCTCACCGATTTTTTCCAACAATTCCTTTGCCGCATTAAAATCAGGATATTCGGGATTTGCCAAATTCTGTGTGGTATTTGCAAAGATACAAACTCCTTTTAGCCCTTTCTTTCTACCTATTGCAACCACAAGCCCGGAGAACCCTATAAAAGTATCCACGTTTGTTCTTTTAATCCCGAATTTATATAGTTCTTCCAACAGCTCCGGGTCGGTTGCACAACTGGTTATCCCTTCTTCTATTACCTGTGCACCAAGCGAAATCACCTTCTTTACTCGAAACTCCTTAAACAAATCCGTGACCTTATCGGCAACTGCGTATTGGTTAAGGGCATTATAAGACTGGTAACCCCTCGTTATTATAATGTCCTGATTCTGCTTATGCCGGTCAAGAGCATAAAATTCCACGCTTGGAAGTTGGACTACACTGCCTTTCATTATTTTTACACCTACGCCGCTGGGAGCACCAAGGTAAGAAGGACCATAATAAACGGCGGGGAAACCGTAAGAAAACAATTCCGCAAATAGTTTAGGGTGTGTTTTCTCCACAAGCTCGTCTACTACAATTTTTCCGACAGACCGTAGCCCCGATGAGCCTACTATTGCTATTGGCTCCTTCAGGTCTATCTTACTCTTATCACGGTAATCTATCCATACTTTCTTTGTTATGCCCATAATTTTTAATAGGACTTTTCTAAAGTAAAACTTTTTAGAAATTATCAAAAAAATTGTTTCTTTTGGTAAAGCTTTTCTTTCTAATCTAAGAAAAGGTTTAATGAGAATAATAGCTCACAGAGGAGCAAGGGCGGAGGAGCCCGAGAACACGCTCAGAGCAGTCAAGAGGGCTTTTGAGTGTGATGCTGACGCCGTGGAGATTGACGTCAGGCTTAGTAAAGACCGTAAAATAGTAGTGATTCACGATGATACTCTGGAGAGGACGACAAACGGTGTTGGGAAGGTAGGAGAGAAAACACTCGAGCAGTTACAAACACTTGATGCAGGAAAAGGGGAAAAAATTCCAGAACTATGGGAAGTGCTTTTGCACTGCGAAAAACTTGGACTTGAGTTGGTTATTGAACTGAAAGAGGAGGGTATGGAGGAAATCGTAGTGCATGAAATAGTGGAAACAGGGATGGTAAAAAGCGTGCTAATTTCCTCTTTCTTCCATCCGTCGCTGCTCAAAATAAAAGAGCTTGAGCCGGGAATTAAAACAGGGATAATAATCTCCTCGCTGCCTGTTTTTCCTGTGAATATAGCGATTGACGCCCGTGCAGAGGTTATATTCCCGAAATACCCGCGATTAAACATGGAATTTGTGGCAGAAGCATCGGAAAAGGGAATTGAAGTCTATCCATGGACTATAAACACGAGTGAGGATTTAGAGAAGGCGCTTGAACTTGGCGTGGAAGGTGTGGTTACTGATAATCCATGTGAACTCAAAACAAGTATAATGAACCACAAGATTTCACAAGATAGAGATAAGAAGAGAGGATAATAAAAAGGGATATTCAGCGAAAAACATCCAGTAACAGGAGCAAAATACGCTCCATGCACATTCGTGCAACTCCTGATAAATGCAGCGCAGGCGAAGGATTATGTGAAGAGTGTTAGTGGTCTTGATCCGGGATTGCCAAACGTAGACACTCTATTCTGGCGACTTGGCGAGTGTGCAAGCTTCGACCTGATATTGCAGGCCGCTATTTCTTCTTTTCGTTTCTCTCTATTCGCTGAATTCTATCGCTGTCCGTTCAATCATGTCTGCAATGTCCGCCGTTGATGCTCCTTTACCTTTGAAATACCAGGATGCTGTATCTTCGGAAATTATTTCGCCTGTTACCGTGTCATCAAGTATTGCATGCCATGTGTACGTGTTCTTTATGTCCAGCCCGAGATGCATCTTTTCGCCTGTTTTGTAGCTTGCTTTATCTGTATATATGGAAATGCTTGGCATCAGTGCAGAACCAATCAGGATCTCGAAAAACAAATTTTAATTTCACGTTATTCTCTAAAAATCTCTTGCAAACAGAAAAAAGGATTGGGCAGAATGTCTCGCCAGAACCACTCAGGTTGCACAAAAAAGCCATGCATCACCTCACTATCGAGTTTACCCGAAGTTGTTGTATCTGTGGTATATTTCTTTCCTTCTCTTCGGTCAACCACAATTTTCCGCTCTTCATCGTCAATGAACCATATTTCATCTATCCCTGCCTCGTGATACACCTGCCGCTTCTCACGCAGGTCATAATCTCTCGTCCATGCAGAGATGATTTCCACGACCATATCCGCAGCCCCTTCTAGCTCCTTATCTTTAAGCAGTTCCAATCGCTCTTTCCTCACGAATAGAATATCAGGCTCGAACTTTCGGCAGTGAGCGAGGTGCATTGTCGCACGAGACCCGAGCACTTTGCCCAATTGCTTATCTTCTGTATATCCACGCATCAAAAAGAATAAAAACCCAAAAATATCCTCGTGCCGGATAGAGGCGGGAGAGTGGATAATAAGCGTGCCGTCAAAGAGGTCCGCTTTTGTGTCCTCATCGGTAAGCTGGTCGTATTCCTCTTCGCTGACGCCGAACTTGCGGATGAGATACGGCGGTTCTATCACCTTAGTCCTATAAATTAACTCTGTCAGGTTTCTATCCTTTTTGCTCCTAACTTTCCTTCGCGTTTCCCCTTTCTCTCCCATTACCATCCTCTTTAACCCTCATATTATTTATTGTTTAAATCCGCATTTTATTAATACATATCCGATGAAGTCTGGGAAGAGGTGGAGAAGAAGGCAAAAGAACTTGGATTATTTGGCTTGGAACGAAAAGTCAAAGTTCGCAAATCTGGAAATTCATTGGTAATTATAATTATACTTCTCTGCCCTCTCGCTTAAATTAAATTTTTTGGTCGTGTATCAACAT
>JAODGF010000133.1 GCA_025464645.1 Methanosarcinales archaeon | reverse complement strand
ATGAGCGAGAATTGCAGAATGCCTGCGATAATCGTCCAGCTCTCTCTTACGTTCGCTCGCTTGCTGGACAGCAATATAAGGAACGAAGCAGTAGCAGGGCATAGAATTGCAAATAGCGGTATGTAACTGGAAACGATTGCTCCCTCTGTCATGGTACTGCCACCACCCCCGTGCCCAATAATGCATTCACTGCCTGATCAACTATTGGTAGTAAAGCTGTCTTCGCACCCGCGAGCCAGAGGATACCGGCGATAATGCATAGTGCCCCGAGTATTAACGCAGGAACGAGCATGCTCATCGGTGCTTCCTCCTTTTCTATCTCTTGTTCGGTTTCTTCCTCTCCCTCCTTCCGCACAAAATACATGCGATCTATAACTCGCCAGAAATAGACCAGATTGAGCAGTGTGCTGGCAAGTATAACGGCTACAAAACCGTATTCCACCGCTTCTAAGGATGCGAGCAGTAAACACAATTTCGTTATAAATCCCACACTTGGCGGCACCCCTATCATTGATAACGCGGCTAACGTAAAAGCAGCGCATGTGTAGGGCATCTTCTTACCCAAACCCTCGAAATCGCGTATGTTCCACAATCCACTCCGGTATATAATGGCGCCAGCAGCCAGGAACAGGCATCCTTTCGTTATTGCATGATTCAATATGTGTATCAATGCACCGTGCAGTCCCCATTGAGTGGAATACAGTCCCACACCCAGCACGATATAGCCCACTTGTGACACACTGGAATAAGCAAGCATTCGCTTCAAATTCGTCTGCATTATTGCGATGAGCGAGCCCACGATGATGGCTACCGCAGCTATCCAGGAAATCACAATGGCAATGGGCACGTACATCCTGATAAAATCCGTGGTAAAGACAGAGAAAAAGACCCGGATGAATGCATAAATCGAGACCTTTGACATCGCCGCCGCGATTATCACGGTAACCGCGGAAGGGGCATACGTATACGCGTCAGGCTGCCATATATGAAGCGGGAAGAGCGCCATTTTTATGCTCATTCCAACGACAAAGAAGACAAAAGCCGCTTGCACCACTTTATTCCCGTACAGCGGTGGTAACAAATGCGAAAGGTCCGCCATATTAAGCGAGCCGGTTACAGCATACAGGAAACCCACGCCAAGAAGGTAGAAGCAAGCACCTATTGAGCCCATAATCACATAGTTATAACTTGCTTTCAACGCTCTCCCACCTGCGGTAGCAATTAACGCATATGCCGCTAAAGAAGCTATTTCCAGGAATACATATAAGTTGAATATATCCCCAGTTACCGTTATACCGCATAAGCCGGTGACAAGAAGTTGAAAGATGACATAGAACGGCACGATTTTGCGAGGTTGCTCTTTTTCTATGCTTCTCTTTGAATATATCGCCGTTAATAGGCAGATGAAGAGAACTATAACCAACACGTATGCGTTGAATGCATCTATGACGTATTCTATGCCCCAAGGAGGCGCCCAGCCACCCAGCCAGTAATGTACTGCTCCACTGGTCATAACCTGGCGTAAAATGAAAATAGCCATCAATAGTTGCACGGAAATGGTTGCAAGCGAAATAGGCAAACAAGTCTTCTTATTCACCCAGCCCGCAATCAAGATAGTAAATGCAGAAAACAGGGATACCACAATGATAAGCACCGGATAATGTTCAGCTAAAAACAATCTTACCACCCTCCATCCTTATCTTCCCCCTCTCCTCTCCGTTTCCTTCATCTCTAATCATTTCTCTTATTGTCAGTAGTGTTTCCAACATACTCTGTGCAAATGTTACATATATATTTTTCGCTTTTTGATTTTACCACCACACCCCTTTCTTCCCTATCTTAAAGCCAATGTAATTTGTAAGCAGATGGAGGGGAGGGGTAATAATAATAGCCGTAATGATTATCTCTACCGAAAAGGTTTTGACAAACCACTCTCTTGCGAACAGGAACAAAAGCAGCCAGGCACCGCCCACGAAGTCCAGTTGATCCACCAGAGGCAAAGGAGCACCTCTTTTTAGCCCTGACCTCCTTTTTATGAAACTCCCAAGTATGTCACCCAGCATTGCACCTGCCGAGAAGCAAAATAAAGTGGCTAAGAATGAGGGAAAAGGACCAAAAGAAGGCATTTTTATATACTCACACAAGAACAGTTGCTGAAAGATGCCAAAGATAAAGCCGCAAGAGAATCCTTTTAAGAAACCCTCGTATGTCTTCCCATCGCCAAGCAATCGTGCTTTACCCCAGAAAACACCTCTATCTATGGGCGTTTTACCGCCAAAAAACGCTGCACTCGCATTTGTTATGTACGCAGGCAGCATCAGCCATATTGCAACCAAAACAGTCTCTATGATAGGGTTCATCTGTTGGAACTTTTTATACTACGAAGTCTTATCATATAATAAAAAGGAGGGGAAAATAAAAATGTGGGAATATGTAATTGGAGGGGCTACAATCTTCGCGTTGATCGTTGGCCTGTTTTCTGTGTATAATGGTAGAGCTACGAGGAAATTAATTGTAGAAGAGGTGAAGAGGACGGAAGAGCTGATTAAAGAGGAGACAGGAAGCACACAAAAGATTTTAGAAAAACTTTCTGAGCAGCATACAACGATGATTAACATATTAAAATTAAAAGCATCACAAACGGAATAAAATCGAATCACCAATTGCTTTCTTCGTACTCCGTTTCCACAACACCATTAAAAATCGTGTGCTTCACCTTTCCGGGTAATTCATAGCCCTCGAAGGGTGACCACCCGCATTTTGTATATAAGTCTTCGCAGCGGATCTTCTCTCGCTTATTTATATCCAGTATGGTTAAATTCGCCCTCTTTCCTACTTCTATGCGCCCTCTGTCGTTTAAACCTAAGAACATCGCAGGATTATACGAACACACTCTCGATATAAGCGTTGGATGAGTATTACAGGATTCTATCAACCAAGCCACGAAATTGCCATAAGTATCTAAATTAGGGACCCCGGCTGGCGCATCTAAAATATCGCGCTCTTTTTCCTCCTTTATATGCGGTGCGTGGTCGGTAACTAAAAAATCTATTCCACCATTTTTAAACGCTTCCAGCAACCGCAGCCTATTTTCCGCGGTTCTCAAAGGTGGATTCGTCTTTAAAAACGCCTTTTTTCTAATTACATCGCGCGTACTAAAAAACAAATGGTGTGGTGTGACTTCACAGTAAACCTTGCCTCTTTCGTATCGCCCTATTATACCCAAAGTATCATAAACAGAAACATGAGCTATATTGATTTTAAAAGCAGTAGAAGCAGAAGCTGCGGATAAAACTTTCCTTACCGCAGACAATTCCGCTTCCTCAGGTCTTAGCCAGGACTGGATTTCTACATGACTTCTCCATTCCTTGCTCTTTACCTTCAATTCCTTACTCCTCGTTTCTATAATCCCCTGGTCTTCGCAATGAATTACTACGGGTTTAGAAGTCGCTTCCACCGCTTTAATTGCTTCCGGCAGCATCTCATCTCGTATATATAGTCCACCAGAAGTCTCGGCGAGGTATATTTTGTACGCCACTACTTCTTTCCGCATACCCATAATCGCAGTCTTGGATTCAGTTACACCACCGCAGAAAAAGACGTCAATCAAACCTCTCGACTTTATGTCTGCAAGCTTACGCTTCGCTTTTATTCGCTCTGAATTTATGCCTGGCAAAGGAGTATTTGGCATGTCCACAACGGTAGATATACCACCATGAAGTGCAGCTGCAGCACCAGACTTGTAATCTTCCTTGTAGTCCCATTTATGGCTGCTATCCTCCCTTAAATGGGCGTGTAGGTCAATAAACCCGGGGAAGATCAAACAACCTCTTGCTGCCTCTATCTTTCTCTCGCTTCGTAAGCCCTGTTTTTTTAGCTCTGTAATGTATCCGCCGTCAATGCCTATCTGAGCATCGTATACCCCATCAGGATTTACAACTTTACCTTCAATGACCAAATCATGAAGCATGTCTTTTAAACGTATTTATTTGCCCAGACTGATAAATTTAATTACCGAAGTGGAAAAATTCAAAACGGTGCAAATACTTTTAAAGAAAGGAGTAGAAGTATAAAGATAAGAGGAATGAGAATATGTTTCCAAATAAAAGAATACAAAATTTGGTGGGGAGAAGGGTGCATGTAGAGATGAAAGGAGAGAGGAGCGTCCTGGAGGGAGTGTTGGCAAGTGTGGATGATTACCTGAATTTGCATCTGAGTGGAGTAAACGAGCTAGAGAATGGAGAAAAGAAGAGGTTGCTTGGCTCTGTGATAGTTCGGGGCAATAACGTCGTGCTTATAAATCCAATTAAAGAATAAATAGATAGAATGGATGAGAGGAGAGCAAAGAGGGGGAGAATAGGCATTATCGGCGTGGGTAACATAGGACTGGCAATTCTTCGTGGGCTATTGGCTGCTGAGCCGGAGATGAAGATTTTTATAAGTGACGCAAACCCGGAGAAGCTCAGATTTTTGGACGCCGGAGACTTAAGAGCGCGAGTGGTGGTATGCGACAATAACAAAGAGGTAGCGGAAAAATCGGAAGTGGTGATATTAGCGGTTAAGCCAAACGATGTGCGGGGAGTGGTAGAAGAGATTGCACCTCTCATGACCGAAAAGAAGATGTTGATTTCGATAGCTGCCGGCGTGCCAACAAGAGCGATAGAGGAGTATCTTGGCGAAGGAAGAAAAGTAATTCGCGCGATGCCGAATATAGGGGCACGAGTAAGAGCGGCAGTGTCTGCAACATGCAAAGGCGGATACGCAGGTGATGGGGATGAAGAACTCGCAAAAGGGATTTTAAGTGCTATTGGCGAGGTTTACTCCATGAAGGAGAGAGACATGGACGTTATTACAGGGTTAAGTGGCAGTGGCATCGCTTTCTTTGCTGCGGTTATAGATGCGATGGCAGATGGAGGAGTGTATGAGGGCTTGCCGCGTGAACTATCACTGGCAATTGCTGCCGGGACTGCGATGGGAGCAGCGAAGATGATTCTTGCGGGTGATAAACCGTCGGATATAGAAGCAATGACCGCTTCCCCAGGAGGAACGACAATAAGAGGGCTATACGCAATGGAATCGAGGGGTGTGAAGGCAGCGCTGATGGAAGCGGTAATAGAAGCAACCAGGCGCGCAAGGGAAATAAGCAAAATGCAAAATGCAAACTGAAAAATGCAAAATGCAGAAAGGGATGATTTGGTCGTAAGGGTAGCGGAAATATTGAAGGAAGCGGGATTTATCGTATCGAGCAGATGCGAAGCCCGGAGTTTTGACTTAGCGGCGAGGCGCGAGGAGATAACACTGTTAGCAAAGATATTGCATAACATAGATGGCATTAGCGAGGAAGTAGCGAGGAGTATAAAGCGTGCAGCATTTTGCTTGCTTGCTTCGCCGATTGTCGTGGGGGAGCGAAAAAGTGCGTTCTTTTTAGAAGACGACGTTGTATATCATAGATATGGCATTCCCGCTCTGAACATACACACACTGTATGACTATTTTGTTGAAGGGGTGCGTCCATACGTTTATTCTACCACAGGGGGGTTGTATGTTAACATAGACGGGGAAGTAATGAAGTGTGCGCGAGAAAAGAAGCAGCTTTCCTTAGGTGACATCGCAGCGGAATTAGGGGTTTCAAGGAGGAGTGTTAGCAAATATGAGGATGGAGAGATGAGTACTACAATAGATATTGCACTAAAGCTGGAGGAGATTTTAGATACAAAGTTAATAGAAGCTTTGGAGTTTTTAAAACCTGAATTTGAAAACCCCTTGCCCCCTGATGAATCGGCTTCGAGCTTAGAGCGGTATATTTTGGGAGTAATGGAAGAGATAGGGTTCGAGATATTTAGAACTGCTTATGCACCTTTTAGCGCTGTTTCACTTTCGCAATCGTTAAAGGGAGGAGGAGAAGAAAGAGTAAAAATTCTCACCGGGATAAGCAAATACGGGAAGCGAATGATAAAACGTGCGAGGATAATAAGCAGTTTATCGCGGGTTACGAGGACAAAGTCGGTGCTCGTGGTGAATGGAAATGTCAAGCGAGTGCAAATAGATAATACGGTTTTGATACGGAAGGAGGAGTTGAAAAGGATAAGGGACCCGGAGGAGTTTACCTGTGTGATAGAAGAGAGAGCGAAAGGGTAAGAGCACAACAAGAAAACAGAAAATAAAT
>JAODGF010000132.1 GCA_025464645.1 Methanosarcinales archaeon | reverse complement strand
CCCCTGCTCCCTTTATCTCTTTCTTCCGGGAACAAGATGTTGGTGACGCACTGATGTGGGTGGCGGATGTGGAAAGAAATACAATAGACCCTTTTATAGGAATTCCCGATGATAGAGCTATCGAAAATAATTTTGCGAACCCGGAACAGGCAAGGAGAGCGGTAAGTATATGGATGAAGAAGATGCACTTCCTCGATCTCTGATTCCAGTTTGTGAACGAAAATCCTAAATCCTAAACAAATCCAAACAAATCCAAATACCAAAATTACAAAATCAAAACTTTCTTTAGAAAAGAAAGCTTTGAATTTTTGGATTTTAGATTTTGAAATTGTTTAGAGTTTAGAAATTAGGATTTAGGGTTTTCTTCTCTTTATTGAGCATATTCCTGTTTTTCACCGTCCAAATCTTCTCTCGCGCCACTGGAAATCACGAACAGCCCTGAGAAGGTCTATTTTCCTGAAATTTGCCCAATTAACATCGGTAAAATAAAATTCACTGTACACCGATTGCCATATAAGGAAATCAGTCAAGCGAGTTGCGCCAGACCTGATGACGAGGTCAGGTTCTGATTTGAATATTAACTCAGATTCTATTACTTTCTCGTCTATCTCTTCAGGCTCTATCTCACCCATTTTCACCTTTTTTGTAATCTTCTTTATCGCCTTCGTTAGCTCGCTTCTACCACCTAAGCCTATCGAAATGCTAATTGTTTTACCAGTATTGCCCTCATTATTTACATCATTTATGGATTTTGCTGTTCCTGGTTCGGATTCGATATCAGTATATATTGTGACAGAAGCTCTTTCTTTACTCAACGCCTTTGTTATATGCTGCATGAGGTGAGAGTATGCTTCTTCCAACAACCTCTTGTCCATTTCATCCTGGATAAAGCCGATATAAACACTTATAATATCTATTTTCAGTGCCTGACACCACTTTATGAAGTGCCTCAGCTTTTCCATCCCTATCTCATCAGAAAGAAGGTCAGTTTCATCTAAGACAAGCAGGACATGATTCACAGGGATAGGAGAATTCAATATCCCTCTTTTCAATATTGTTTCATACATCCATAAAATAGGGTTGAACATTGCGCAGCGCCGGGAGAGGGATTCGAACCCTCGCTCCCCGTAAGGGGAAGTAGGTTAGCAACCTACCGCCTTAGGCCTCTTGGCTATCCCGACAGACAATATTTACTTATATTTATGTAGGACCATTTATAAATGTTTTTAAGAATAGAATGTGGATCCCAATTATTGATCTGAGGCTCTGCAAAGGATGTGGAGAATGTGCACAGGTCTGTCCAGATAATGCGATTGAGATAGTTGATAAAAAATCAATTATTGATTACAATGAATGCACCTGCTGCGGCGTTTGTGATAGGGTTTGCCCAATAGGCGCACTGGAAATAAAAAATCCACAGATGCCACCGGTATTAGATAAGGGGGTGCAACTGGAGACGTTGAAAGCAGAAGTGAAGATGTTGAAGCAGGGATTGAAAGAAATGAGGAGGGATGTAAGGAGATAAATCATGCACGCACTCATGAGGAAATATGAATCGAGGTACAAGCCATGGATAGAGCATCAAGGAAAGGCAATTGTGGGTGAAGGAAGGGCGAATTTGCTTCGTGTGATCCGCGAATCTGCATCCATCGCAAAGGCGGCAGAAAAGCTTTCTATTCCTTACAGGACTGCTTGGGAACATATAAAGAGGATGGAGGATGCGATGGGCAGTCCGTTAGTAAAGACATACCGGGGCGGTGCAAAGGGCGGTGGTGGTGCAAGGCTGACAGAGGAAGGTGAAAGAGTTCTGCGTGAATATGAGAAGTATGAGCAATATTTAGGGCGCTTATCGGAGGATAAGGAATATTGGGAGGCACTATATATGAAAATAAGCTCAAGGAATAGGATTGGAGGTATTGTGAAAGGGATAGAGAAGGGGGAAGTTGCGGCTTCTGTAAGAATCGAGGTCACTGCGCCAGCAGTCATAACTGCATTGATAACGAAAGATGCGGTAGAGGAGCTCGAGCTTAAGGTAGGCGATGAGGTGGAAGCAGTGATAAAAGCAACGGAGGTAATGGTGTCGAAAGAGTAAGTAAAAACATGATAAAAGAAGCGAGTAAACATCTGCTCTTCGGCGGTATGGACGTAGTAGAACTGGCAGAGAGATATGGCACGCCACTTTACGTAACAGATGAGAGTAAATTGAGAGCAAATCTCAGGAGCTATAAAGAGGCTTTTGAAACGACTGACGCCGACATATACTACGCGGTAAAAGCGAACGGAAATCTTGCCCTGCTGAAAATATTAGCGAGTGAAGGTGCGGGTGCTGACGTCTTCTCTGCGGGTGAACTTCATCTTACAAAGTTAGCGGGCATACCTGTGGAAAGGATATTATTCAACGGGAACTCGAAAAGCACGGAAGAACTAAGAGAAGCGGTAGAATCAGGTGTAAAAGTATCTGTGGATTCACTGGACGAGTTGAGAGCTTTATCCGCGGTAGCTGAGGAGCAGGGTAAAGATGTGGAAATTGCGATACGCGTGAATCCTGATGTGTCCCCGGAGGTGCATCCAAAGATCGCAACGGGTTTGAAACAATCTAAATTTGGTATTCCATTTTACGATGTGACTTCAGCATGTGAAGAAGCGAAAAAGCTGCCGTACATCCTGCTTGCTGGCTTGCATTGCCATATCGGTTCGCAAATATTAGATGTAAGCGTCTTTAGCGAGGCAACGAAGAAGATGATGGACCTCGTAGAGATATTATCTGAGAAGGGCATAGCACTCAAATTTGTGGACCTCGGTGGTGGACTTGGGATAGGCTACCGGCGAGAGGAAAAGGAGATAGCTCCTACCCCGAAAGACCTTGCAGCAGCAATATTGCCGGTTTTTGATAAAAAGAGGCATGAACTGGGTATAAACTTGAAACTCGTGCTTGAACCCGGCAGGTCTATCGTGGGCTCAACAACAGTACTGCTGAGCCGAGTAAATGCCGTTAAGCGAGCGTATAAAAATTTCGTAGCGATAGATGCCGGTTTTAATTTGCTGATAAGACCTGTGATGTATGATGCGTATCACGAAGTGGTGGTAGCAAATAAGATAAATGAACGCGCTTCGGGGTTATACACCATTGTTGGACCTGTGTGCGAATCCGGCGATATAATAGCGAAGGACAGAAAGCTACCGAAGGTGGAGAGAGGCGATTTAGTCTCGATATTGGATGTAGGTGCCTATGGATTCTCGATGAGTTCGCAGTATAACGGGCGACCGAGATGTGCGGAAGTGTTGGTCTGTGATGGAAAAGCAGATTTGATAAGGTCGAGGGAAAGCATTGAAGATTTGATAAGGAATCAGAGGATACCTGCAAGGCTGAAGTGACCGGAAGTGGTTTAGCAGTTTAGAGGTTTAGCGTCAAGGCGGTCCATCTCTTTACCCTTCCGAAGATTTTAATTTAATATCTTATGGTATGCCTTCACTCAATATGTGAATTATATGTGGATTCAGCATTTCATTTACCATTTTGCGCCAAATGGGTTCGCAGTTTTCGTAATGGCTAATGGTGCACTGTCGGTTGGTGGTCAGGATGGCAAAATGCGTATGAAAATTATCGAAGATGATAGAATGGATTTTGTTCCAAGCGGGCTTGGGGATTTCACTTACCGAGTTTATCTGATAAGAACCTC
>JAODGF010000131.1 GCA_025464645.1 Methanosarcinales archaeon | reverse complement strand
GTTAAGACCACATAAAAAGGAGCCCGTGATGCCTATTCTATCCTTTGGAACATAGTTTCCAAGCAGCTCATAAATGGTTCTGACGGGCTTTTCATGCTTAGCAATTCGCGGTAACCAATCCTCAGGTCGCAGGATTTCTTTTATATCTCGTTTTGGAACCACATGCACGTCTTTTACATATTCTGGACGGTATTTTTTCAGGAATTCAAAAGATTCATGAAAGTTTAACTTCCTGTATCTTCCCCTCTCTGAAACTCTATCCCCTCTTTCGTCCGGGATATATCGCAAGAGGCATTTCACATTCTCCTCTTCTTTAATTTCATAGCAGATCACGGAAAAAATCCAATTTTCCTCTGTTAGCACAAAATCCCTTATCCTCGCGTTCATAAACCTTTCTTCTGTGGTGCGCCACGACCCGCAAGCCCTGTAATGACTTATAAGAAAGCTTTACCAAATATAAACAGATATTTTTCAGAATGACTATGATTTATATATTTATAGAGCTATATATAAAGCAGAAAAAATGAAGTTGCTACTGAGGAGATTTTCGTCACGTTTGCATGAAACGCCATACACGGCGGAAGTAATCCTTGAAACGGGAGCGAAGATAAACATAGACCGGGCGAATGTGGATGCAGTGCGAGCCGAAGTCATCATTGACGTCCCGGAAGATAAAGTGGAGCGTGTTGCCGCGCTTTTCAGGGAGAAAGGAGTTGAAGTACGGAAATTAGTAAAACTGATTGCATGGGATGAAGCGCGATGCGTCCATTGTGGTGCTTGCATTTCTGTCTGCCCAACCGGGGTGTTTAAGTTCGACCCCGCGTGGAATATATGCGTGGATGAGGAGAAATGTGTTCGGTGCGAGGTATGCGTAAAGGCATGTCCCCTCGGCGCTTTGGCGTGTGTGGAATGAAGTGCGAGTCTGAAGATGAACCTTAGTACATTATCTGGCTGGGCGGAACTTTCCGGGATGCCGAAGTTCACAACCACTCTCTTTCCGTTCTTCTTAGGAGCAGTCTTAGCGTGGGCAGACGGATATGCCTTTAATTGGAAGGTGCTCGCAATCTCGCTGCTTGCGGTCTTTCTGCTAACAGATTTCTGCTTCGTGCTCAATGCGTGCAGTGTGTACAGCGATTTAAAGCAAAAAGGGATTGATTTTGGTCATATAGAAAAGACCAGCACTCTTCATTCCACCGCGGTCAGTGGGCGGTTTAACGCATTCGTGAAAGGGCGTATATCGGTGAAGCAGGCTGTAACTGGTGCTTATCTCTGTGTATTGGCTGCTTTACCACTCGCCGTGCTGTTACATTTTTTCCTGAGTACCGGACCTTTGACCCTGCCACTCGGTCTCCTCGGCATATTCATCGCATACTCATATTCAAGGGGACTGCGGTTCTCTTACCACGGCTTGGGTGAAATAGCTCTAACCGCAGGAGTGGGATGGCTGACGGTCTTCAGTGGTTACTATTTGCAAACGCATCAGGTGAGCTGGCTCCCTACTGTTGTTGCACTACCCTGGGTGATAGACGTATTCAAGCTGAAATTAACGCGAGAAATCCCGGATTTCGAGTGCGACCTCCTGATAAACCGCAGGAACCTGGCAATTCGATTGGGTAAGACCGCAACCACCAGTCTTTATTTACCGCTGACGGTCTGTTCATGGCTCGCATTCATTCCTATTCCTTTCTTAGGCGTTCCATACTTTGGTCTCACGCT
The DNA here is from genome assembly GCA_025464645.1 of Methanosarcinales archaeon. Lineage (GTDB taxonomy): Archaea > Halobacteriota > Syntropharchaeia > Alkanophagales > Methanospirareceae > QMVO01. Next base: position 7,220 of record JAODGF010000131.1, on the reverse strand, counting down.
GTTAGCCATTCCGATGTTCTTCACCGCGAGAAGTTTGATTTCAATTCAAACATTTAGAAAAAGCTTGATTAAAAATAAGGGAAACGAAGTAGGTGGTATAACCAAAGACGCATTCAGAGGCATGATATTGATTCCCGTTGCGCTTATTGGCATTTTTGTTATTAAGATAATTTTATAGGGGTTATAATCCCAACAAATCCCGTGTTGCCTTCTTCACTGCTTCTTCTGAATTATACCTTTGTCGCCAGCCTATTTTCTTCAGTTTCGACACATCAAGCAGCATAACAGGAACATCGCCTTTCCAACCTCTTTTACCACCTGTGAATTTGAATTTTGGCGACACTTGCATCTCTGCGCATACTATCTCTGCAATTTGTTTCACACTTATTCTATCATCAGTGCCTATATTGAAGATATTCACTCTATCCCCGCTTCTTCCTTTTGCTTTCAAACCCGCAAACATCGCTTCTATACAATCATCCACGTAAATATACGATTTGGTTTGATTACCATCGCCTAATATTTCCAGTTCACGCGAATTGCTTCTTATTTTATTTATAAAATCGTAAATTACGCCGTGCGAGGACCTCATCCCTATAACGTTTGCAAACCGGTATATCCAGGCATGGAGCTCAAAAGTATGGCAGTAAGCCGCGATTAAAGCTTCACAGGCAAGTTTCGATGCACCATATAACGAGATAGGTTGAGTGGGATATTCTTCTGGTGTGGGCAGTTTATCCGCCTCGCCGTAAACCGTGGATGTGGATGTGAATATTATCCGCTGCACTTCCTTCTCCCTCATTGCCTCCAGCACGTTATAAGTTGCGATGACATTCTGCTCTAAATGTACTCTTGTATTTTCTACACCTATTCTCACCTCTGGATTCGCAGCCAGATGCCAAACCTCCTCCACGCCTTCAAAAAAAATCGCTATATCACCATGCAAGAGGTTTATCTTGTGAAACTGGAAATTTGCTTTGCCTACGTGGTGATTAATAAACCTCTTATCCCCCGAGCTCAGGTCATCCAGGACTACTATCTCGTGTTCTTCCCTAATCAACCTATCAATCACATGCGAACCTATGAACCCAGCACCACCGGTTACAAGAATTTTCATAACACTATTTATTTTCTTTAACGCTAAAATTGGATAACGCTTTAAGCTCGTAGTCTGCAAATAAAAAAGGCTGGAGCAACTTCTCGGGCACATTTAGTGAAATCTCTTTTGTCACTCCATACCTGCCCCGGTTTACAACTACGGCATTTATTAACCCTAAAGAGTCCAATTCCGCGATCAAATCAGCCGAGCGCCGCTGCGTTAATGGCTTCTCGCCTAAATGGTCACACAATCTCCGATACATAGAATAAACATCGCCACTGATGGGATATCCTTCACTCTTTTCTCTGCATAGCATGAGCACACTACTTAACAAAATCTTTAATTGCAACGGCATCGTTTTTACCAGTTCCACCATTCCAATATCCATCTTTTCACTTGCAATCCTTACATGTTCCTCACGGACCTTTTTGGATTTATTGCGCTCTGCAATTTCCCCTGACATAAGCAGTAAGTCAAGAGCACGCTTCGCATCTCCATTCCGCTTTGCTGCAAGAGCAACACATAGCGGTATCACCCCGTCATCAAGCGCGGAATAATTGAACGCTATACGCGCCCTCTCGGTCAGAATATCCTTTAATTCTTCGGCACTGTATGCAGGAAATACTATCTCTTTCACATCGAATGAGGATTTTACTTTCTGGTCCAGTAGCTCTGAGAAGGACAGGTTATTCGAGATGCCTATTACGCTTACCCTCGCCTTATTCAGTTCGTTGTTTATCTTTAAGAGCATATACAAAGTTTTGTCTTCTTTGGTCACTAACTTGTCCATTTCATCTAATATAACCACTACGTATTTATCTCCTGTATCTATCCTTTCCTTAAGCTCTGAATAGAACACATCTGTTGACCAGCCAAATACGGGAACACGTTTATTGAAGAACCTTGCTAAATAACTGAGTATCCGGTGCTGAGTATAGAATAGCTCACAATTGATGTATATAAGAGGGTGATTACAGGTTCGTGCTGTTTCCTCTAATTGTTTGCATACATACTTTACCGTTGCGGTCTTCCCTGTCCCTACCCTACCGTAGATCAAAATATTTGATGGAGTCTTCCTCTTTAATGTTGTGGATAGCATATCTTTCAGACTTGCTATTTGCTCCTTTCGATGTGGCAGATTTTCAGGAAGATAGGCACTGCGAAGTACCTTTGTATCTGCAAATATTTCCCCCTCACTTAAATGCTCTTCAGACATTTTTCGCCTTTGGATAAGCTCCCAGGATTTTTAGCGTTGCGACTTTCCGTTCAACGCTTTTTAACGTTTCTTTTATCGCTTTCTCTTCTATATGACCTTCGCAATCTATATGAAACATGTAATCGCCGAGCGCACGTTTAGAAGGTCGAGACTCTATCTTCGTAAGGTTTATTCCTCGCTGAGCGAATTCGCCCAGGACATCGTATAGCGCCCCCGGGCGGTCTTTCAGGTATATCAATACAGAAGTCTTGTCCTTTCCCGTAGGCACGGTATTGATGTCAGAAGAAGAAAGCACGACAAACCTCGTAACGCTGTCTTTATCCTGCACGTTTTCCTCCAATACATTGAGCCTGTATACACGCGCTGCTTTTTCAGACGCTAATGCCGCTACTTCTTCAGATTCCGATGCCAGTTTCGCGGCACTCGCAGTGCTGTCCACGGATATTATCTCCACCCCTTTTGTCATTGCTTTCAATCGTTCTCTTATGAACCGCCTGCACTGTGCTAATGCATGAGGATGTGAAACCACCTTTCTTATTTTTGCGACAGAACCTTTACCGAGCAAGTGAATTCCTATCGGCACCAATATCTCTCCCACTATTTGCATCTGTTCGGAATTCTCACTTGAAAGCACGTCTAACGTCTCTCCCACTGAACCTTCCAGCGAATTCTCTATGGGTACAATTCCATAATCCACTTCCTTCCTTAACAGGCTCTCTGATACATCAAATATCGTTTCGTAATATTTTATCTCGACATTCCCAACTTCTTTCTCTTTTAGCCATAATCCTGCGGCGGTCTCTGAAAAAGTCCCTGCGGGTCCTAATATGCCTATTTTCATCTCTGAAAAACACCTCTCCTGTTTTACATTCAAAGGCCGGGGCTGGGATTTGAACCCAGGTCTTGGGATCCACAGTCCCAAGGGATGCCTCTACCACACCCCGGCATTTCATATTAAAAATAAATTAATGTAATAAAATCCTTGAGTCATACAAAAGTGGACAAAATAGGTGAGCTGGAATTAGGAGTACAAAGAAGACCTGCGCCGATTATCGTGGGAGTACTGAGAAGGTTGTCCATTCAGGATGCGAAGCATGCGAAGGAGAGTGGAGCAGACATAATAGAATTGAGAATTGACCTTTTAACAGGTGAAGAAAGAAGCGTAGCGAGGGTGAAAGAATTTATCACGATGCTGAAGAAATCTTCAATACAAATGCCAGTAATCGTGACGAACAGGAAAAAAGAAGAAGGTGGCTCTTTTACTGGCACAGAAGCCGAAAGAATTGGTATGCTGAACAGTGTACTCGAAACCGCAGAGGTAGATGCGGTGGACATCGAATTCTCTTCTCCCGCAGGGCTAAAAAAGGCGATAATAGAAAAGGTGAAGAGTCTTCGCATCCCTGCTATTCTCTCTTTTCATGATTTCAAAGGCATGCCAAGCCGTGAAGATATATTGAGAATCATCGCGAGTATGTATGAAGAAGGGGGAAGCATTGCAAAGATCGCGGTGACGCCGAAGACGCCGGGCGAGGCTTTGCTTTTATTAGACCTCACGTATAGGGTATCAAGCGAAGGGAAGTTGCTGGTAACTATTGGAATGGGACCCGTAGGAAGACATCTGCGCGTGATTGCACCCTTGTATGGGTCTGCATTGACTTACGGGTTTATAGAGGGCGAGGAAGAAGTGGCACCCGGTCAATTCAGTGTGAATGAGCTGAGGAGCATAATGAACCAGATTCAAATTCGATGCTTATTTGATCTTAACACATTCTCCTGATTCTATTGAATACCGCGGTTCCGCCTCTGCATAACCCATCGCAGACGAGGTCGTTGAGGAGGCACCCGCGAATATCCAGGGTGAGGGTGGCTTCTTGAGCGTCAAAGCAAAAGGAATAGAAATGGATGAGTTATCGCTTTCCAACAGGACTTTTCCACAATAATATCCCGCAGTATAGTTTTCCGGTACAGTGACGGTAAAATCTATCTGCTCGTTCTCTTTTGGGTGCAGGGTAAATCCATTATCTGGCGTGACGTTGATTTTGATGTTGTCGAAACTTGTGGAGTTTATGTTTATGTGAGTAAAGTTCAGATACATCCCCTGCTCGCAAACTACCGAGACGTTAACGGGGATAGAGTAATTTTGAAGGTTTTCTACTTTTATTCTTTTATTATTAGAACTTCTGGAACCCGTAATATAAAACCCGATACTTGGAGTGTTTGCTATAAATTCCGGCTCCGCAGCTTTTAACACGTCCACCCTTCCAGCTCCCTGCTCAAAGACGCCATAACCTATATCTCTGGCATTGTTCATCAACGCCGCCTTTATCATCCCTGGTGTCCAGTCTGGATGAAGTTGTAGCAATAATGCACAAGCCCCGGAGACATGAGGTGCAGAAAATGAGGTACCTTCGATTATTCTGTTTCCAACATAGTTTCCATCCATAGTCGTAGTGTTTATCCAGCATCCAGGGGCAACAAGGTCTGGTTTTGCCGTGGAACTGCCCGCAGGACCCCTGGAACTTCCTACCCAAATAGACTCCTTTATTGTTAAATTCGCAAATACAGGCTCATTACTTGAGTTCAATAGGTTCAAAAGGTATTCCCCCTCCTCTCCTGATATTGATACCGCTGGTATCTCTGATTTGTTAATTAATGTACCGAGAAAATTCCAGGATTCTTTATTAAAAATGATTGCACCCGTAGCACCGGCATTGAATGCATTCTTCACCTTCACTTCAAAGGTAAGTATGCCTCTTTTAATAAGCGCTACTTTACCCGTAAACGTGGTATTAACAGATGAGAAGTTCTCAGGATAGCCAAGACCTGCATAGGCAAGTTCCCCTGTTACGCTCTTATGAGGGGAGAACTTCATTGGAAGTGACTCAAGCACCTTATTCTCTGGCAATTGCGAAGAAGTTAAAGTTTGAACTTCAAGAATAGATTCGTCCAGTGTGTCACCAACGGCAATAACTCTCTCATGGCTGGCTGGACTATTGATGGTTCCAAAACCAGGTCCTTCATTACCCGCTGCCGCTACAATGATAATTCCATTAGTAACTGCATGATTAATAGCCAAATCCAGGGGAATGTAGCCAAAAGGACCAGGGAATCCAAAACTCATACTCATTATATCGGCACCATCTGCGATAGCTTCTTCTATCCCCTCAATAACCTCCGATGCATAGCCAGATCCGGTCTTATCCAACACTTTGTATGCGAGCAAGTTTGCACCCGGAGCAACACCCTTTAAATTACCGTCCGCTGCTACTATCCCTGCTACATTCGTGCCATGACCATTGTCATCCATAGGATCGGTATCATTATTAACAAAATCATAACCTCCAACCACTTTGTAGCCGGGACCAAAACCGCCTCCCAGGTCTGGATGCATATAATTTACACCCGTATCCAGCACGGCAACTAAAACTCCTTTTCCTGTCACGTTATTTCCCCCTGCGTCCTGCAACTGCCACACATCTGATCCGTGGATTAACGGAACGCTATTGGCTAAAAGTGCATGTACTTTCCTGTCTGGATAAATTGCTTTCACCGCCTTTGAATTATTGAGCTCATTCATGAGAGAAAGGGGAACGTCAGCCGAGATGGCATCAATAATGCGAAGATCACGTTTTATCTTCCCCCTAATGCCAGTGCCCCAAGCCATAGCGTGCGGTTCATCAGCTTCTAAAATAGTCGCCACTTCTTGCTTTGCTGCGTCAAAAGAGGTGTTCCCTGCTGCGCTACCTGTGACAAAGGCATCGGTGTTTAACATGATAATCACGGGAATCAAGTTGTGACTTTCACTGCTGGTGTTCCACTCAAAAGGAACGGTTGGCTTCGTGTGACTCCAATTCGCTTTCTTACTTGAGTCATTCCACAACGGCAGCCACTCCGTTGTATTTGTAGTTTTCGTTGTGTTTCCATATCCCAACGTAATCGGCGGCGCTAATACCACCGCAACTGACATTAAAACTATAACTAATATTGCAGCTATTCCCAATACTATTGTCAATGCCCTTCCTTTTCTTTTTCTCATTTTTTCATGTTTACCTTTTCGATTGATCTTTGCATTTACACTCAAGTGGCTTATCTTTCTACTATTCCCAGTCTATTCTTCCGGGTTTCTATCTCCGATTACGCTCCTACCGCTCTGATCATCCAGTTGAATCCCTCTTCACTTACCATGCCCTTAGGATCTCGTATGACCACATACGACCTCATTTTAGGATTACCAGTATCAGCCCCAACATAAATGCTGCCCCGTTCAAAGATACATACGTAGAAGTCATCGGTCATATTTATATCAGGAATATCAATTTCCGTCCACTCAGATGTGGTGTTGAAGTATGCTATGCTATAATCAGTGAGTTTGTAGAGAAGATTGGAGTCGTTATCCCAAATCTCAAGGGCAAAAATTACGTTTGAAAGATTTACGTTGCATAAGCCATATACCCTTACTCTCTTAAGCGTCCATAGTTTCGTTGGAGGAGTGAACAAAACAGCATGTCCTACATCAAATAGGTCTATGGAAAAACCCTGCTCCGCACTACCATCATCATAAGCAATTTCTTTTTCGCCGTCCGCATCTAACGAAGAAACTGTTGATTGCGCTATCATGGAATCATAAAAACAAGACATATTACTTATCTCATATCGCTGAACATTGCCTTGGGCATCGGGCATATTTGCTACGGTTATTGCTCCTGCGGCTGATACCATAATCACCGCGATGACTGCCACTATTGCCAATTTCTTTCTCATTTCTTTCTTTTTTCACCTCCTAAGCACTTTATTTACTGCAACTGAAAATCACATACTTATTTTGAACCATATAATATAAAAGATAAGGAACTTGAGGTTAGAACCTGAAGACCGTATAACTTTTAATGTTCAAGGAAATATGTA
>JAODGF010000130.1 GCA_025464645.1 Methanosarcinales archaeon | reverse complement strand
AAAAGCACCAAAACTGCTGCTAAACCAAAAACGGCAGTCCATTTTACAGCGAAGCAAAGTCCGAAGAAGATAATGCTAATAAAAAGAGATTTTTTCCCTTCTTCCCTCTTAGAGAAATAATCGAAGGCAAAATAGAACATCAAAAGGGAGAATAGGAGGATATATATCTCTCCAGTTGCCAGCCTCGCCAGGGAGAAATGCATAAAATCAAAGGTCATGAGAAAAGCAGCAAAGAAACCTGCGGTTGCACTTTTAAACATGCGTTTACCAAAAAGGAACATTAAGGGTATCATCACAGCGGCGGCTAAAACGCCCAAAATACGCCAGCCAAATGGATTCATCCCGAAGCACAAAATGCCTCCCGCTATTATGAGCTTTCCAAGCGGAGGATGTGTCCATTCGTAAGGCTCCTCGAGATTCAAATGCTCCTTTGCTGTTCGCACAAAATACATCTCGTCAAAGTAAGCGCCGTATTTTTGCGTAAGCGGAAGTTTTATCATCTCCTGCTCATCAACCAATCTCGTAGCATTTTTACCGCTCACCTCCAATGGCTCTATCTTTTTATTCCCCGCAGAGATCACCAAAATCTCGCCGATTTTTCCTTCTGATTCCTCACCGAAGACGAACTTAAGAAATCTTGTGCTCCTATTCCCTATGTTAATTCTTTCCCAGGAGCAGAAATGTACATGCTTTGCAGGGTCGTTGTCATAAGAAGCGATGATTTTCCAATTATCTGGAGATGTGCCGCCATAGATATCGAATTTCGTTCGTTTCGCGTCACCCAAGAAGATATAAACCTCATTTATTTGCTGAATGCTGCCGAAATCAAAAACAACTTGATTCTCTTCTTTGCTCATGGACGGGGGCTGCCAGCAGGAGGAAGGCATATTGACAGAGCCCATGTTGATGGTAGCAAAAAGCAAAAACAGGATTGTAAGTGCTGTTATTGATGCGATTTCCAAGCACTTTATTCTCTTCATTTGTGCATAAAAAAACATATATTTATATATATGTCTTGTGAGAAGGATAATAAAAGAGTTAAAAGAGATGAAAATAGCTTTTTACCACCGAAGTGTGAGTGGAGGGATAAAAACCCACGTTGAGGCACTCACGCGGGAATTCGAGAAGTCCGGACATGAAGTAAAGAAGATAGATCAGTTTTCGCTTGGCTCTTACATGCTTGGTAATTCTTCTGGTGGCATTTCGTATGGTTTTGACCTCGCGCTAAGAAAGATAAAAAAGGAAGTAGAAGACTGTGATGTTCTCCATATACATCACGCAGCAACGTTTTCGGAATTTTTTCTGCCTTTTTCTTCTATTTGTGCAGAACACAGCCTCGTCAATACTTTCCATATCCCCGCGGGAGATTGCCTGGGAGGGGAGTTTGCAAAAGTACTCATCGCAACTCTTGCTTCCTTATACGCAGGGCGTTCAAAGAAGTTTATATCTGTGAGTGCGGAAATAGCAGCCGATATTCGCAGATATAGCTGTGGCTATGACGAGGATGATAACGGCAACAGAACAGAAACAGTAGTTATACCAAATGGAGTGGATATAACTCGTTTTTATCCATTGGAAGAAGATGAAAAAGCAAGAATTAAGAAGGAAAAGGGAGTCTGCATAGGCTATCTTGGAAGATTATCGCCTGAAAAGAACATAATAAATATGATAAGGGCAGTGAAGAGATTGACATCAGAATCCGGATTGGATAACATATATTTAAAAATTGCAGGTACTGGACCGTTATACGAAAAGATAAAAAAGATGGAAGACGAAAGGATAAAGGTTTTGGGATATGTAGAAGATGCACCTTCTTTTTATCGCAGCGTGGACGTTTTCTTATTGCCTTCTAAGCTCGAAGCACAACCAATTGCGTTGCTCGAAGCGATGGCGTCGGGGCTGCCTATAATTGCTACTGATGTCGGAGACAACAGATACTTCGTCCAGGGAAATGGCATTATCTGCGGCGCATCAGCGAAGGAAATAAGTAGCGCAATAAAAGGGATACTAAGTGAAGACCTGAAAAAGATGGGTGAAGAGTCAAGGAGGAGGGTTGAGCGTGACTATACGTGGGATAAGATAGCAGAACGGACGTTGGAAGTGTATAAATCGATAGTATAAATCTTAGATTTTTATTTTTACTTTTTTATTGTCATAGAACTATAAGCAGGAGAAGATGATTATTCTTTCAGGCGGTACAGGGACGCCAAAACTGTTGCGGGGGCTGAAGCACGTATTCAAGGAAGAAGAGCTGAATATAATAGTAAATACTGCGGAAGATGTCTGGATTTCCGGAAACTTAGTTTGCCCTGATATAGATTCTGTATTGTACGCCCTGGCAGGAGTAATAGATAAGAATACCTGGTGGGGAGTCAAAGATGACAGTTTTCATACGTATAACACGTTGAAGCAGTTGAATCACGGGGAGCCGATGATGATTGGTGATAAAGACAGAGCAACGCACATCATCAGGTCCGAGCTGTTGAGAGAAGGAAAAAGCCTGACTGAAGCGACTGCTGTTCTTGCACGAACCTTTGGCATTCATGATAAGATAAGGATATTGCCAATGACTGACGAGCCCGCGGCGATAAGCACGAAGGTTCTTACATCGGAAGGCGAACTCCATTTTCAGGAGTTCTGGGTGGCACAAAAGGGTGAGCCGGACGTTTTCGATCTTTCTTTTGAAGGAATAGAAAAGGCAAAACCGTCAGAGGCAGTTGTGGAGGTGCTGGAGAAAGAATCGGATGCTCTGGTGCTCATAGGACCGAGCAATCCGATAACCAGCATCGGACCTATTCTCAGTTTGAACGGGATAAAGAAGCTTCTAAAGTGGAAAATTGTGGTCGCGATTTCACCAATCATTGGCACCGAGGCAGTGAGTGGTCCTGCGGGTAAATTTATGCGAGCAAAAGGGTTTGAAGTATCGCCTTACGGAGTATTAAAATATTACGAGGATTTCTTAGATGTGCTAATTATCGATAAGAGCGACAAATGCCCGGTGGATCCGAATGCAATGGTGGACGTGCTCAAGACAGATATTATGATAAAAAAAGAGAGAGATAGCAAAAAATTGGCTTTATTTCTGAGAAAAAATATAATAAAATGAGCTTAAGAGAACACAATGAACAAAGAAGAAAAAGCAGAAGAGATGAGTATTACACTGTGCATAGGAATGGGTGTTTTTATCGTGCTTACCGCGGTAATTGCACTATCGCTTGCAACGCTACCCGGCATAGAGCCGGCTTTTAAAAATTCCGAGTCGCTGTGGAATACCATCTATTTCTTCGTTCTTATTATATGCTTCACTGCATTCATTCTTATCGTGCTCAGATTCGGAGGGAAAAGGCTTGTTTATCTCGTGATGCTTGCAGCAGTGGCTGTAACGATATACTACGTGATGGCGGTTCTTGTTCCTTATGACCATATCCCATTGGTTAGCACACTTGCGCTTACCCTTCTATTGTATAAATATCCAGAGTGGTATGTCCTCGATGCGACTGGTTTGATAATAGGAGGCGGAGCAGCGGCGATATTTGGTATTTCCCTTGGCGTACTTCCGGTTCTGCTATTGATGATAATATTAGCGGTATACGATGCAATTGCGGTTTACAAGACGAAACATATGGTGTCATTAGCAGAATCTATCGTTGATCTGCGAATACCTGTTCTTTTTGTCCTGCCGCGGAAGCGGAGTTTTTCTTTACTGCGAGATGAAGACCGGGAAAAGGGCAAGAGCGGGATGGAAGAAGCGTTCTTCATGGGATTAGGCGATGCGATTATCCCTTCTCTGCTGGTTGTGTCAGCATTTGTAAAATATGCAAGTGTGGCGCCTGCGTTGAGCACACTAATGGGAACTTTAGCGGGCTACGCAGTGCTGAGCAGGATTGCAGGTAGAGGCAAACCGCATGCAGGGCTGCCTTTTCTCAATTCGGGTGCGATAATTGGATTTGCTATTTGGTATCTGTTTGCGGTAGTGGTTTGATCTCAAACCTTTTTCCTCTTCTTTACACCATCCAACAGCCCATGTGCATAATTAATACAGCCGAACGCAGTAAAATAATCCTCCCTTTCAAAATAATACTTCGCGTCCTCATAATAGCCCTTTGCGAGGCCCACCACCTCTGCCTCATCATTATCCAGTAATGATGAATCCAGTTCGACCAAACTCTCTTCAAAGAGTGCTATATCCTTCTCTATTCTTTCTGTTTCAGCCACACCTTTAATACACAAAAGCCAGCAATTGTCCGCCTATCCCAGCTTCAATCGCTTTTTCATGTGCCATTACTCCCTTCGAGGTGGTAACTATCAACAAGCCAAAATCCCTCGCGGGCAAGAACCTCTTCTCCCATTTCTCGTATTCCTTCGCACGGACATAAAATCTCGGCTTTATTGCATTGCAATTGTTTATCTTACCACGGAGCTTCACCTTGAAAAGCCCCGCTTTTCCATCTTCTACAAATTCAAACTCGTCTATGTAACCTCCTTCTTGCATTACTCCCAGTACATTCCCTATCAGCTTTGAAGCTGGCTTTATCTCGCATTCCATCTTCCCAACTCTTTCTGTATTCTTTATGTGCGAAAGAGCATCAGCAAGCGGGTCGTTTAGCGACATTGTTTTCTCCTATTTTTATCATCCTTATATATATTTTACCTCTCTTCTTTTGGTAAAGCTTTTCTTTCTAAGAAAAGGTTTTAGTTGTACTTCTTAAACCCTATCTCCCTTGCTATCTCCCTGAAGCACTGTCTGCACAGATAAATTCCATATCTACGAATTAAACCACGTCTCCTCCCACATCGCCGGCACGCGTTTGCACCTCTCCCGAATCTCTTATCCGTGTTCCTTTCCATTTCTTCTATTATCTCCTCTTTTTACCTTTCTCTATCCACAAAATACTCCGCCAGAGCTACCATCTTCTCTTTTATCTCTTCTCCCCTTTTACCTTCTGCTTCTCCTTTTATATCCATCTTTCTTATCTTATCTGTTCCCCTGCGCAGGTATTGCATCGCTATTTCCTCCGAATAATCTATTGATCCATACTTCTTGAACAAATTAACGACCGCTTCTATTTTTGCTTTATCGTAATTATGAAAACATTCATAAATAGTTTCTTTTTCACGAGCTTCGCAGTGCTCCAAGCAGTTAATGAGAAGCAAAGTGGGTTTTCCTTCTGCAATATCCTCCCCTATCCTCTTCCCGTATTTCTCCTCTTCCCCTACTACGTTAAGAATGTCATCTCTTATCTGGAAGGCAATTCCAATGTCCTCCCAAGCACCGCCTAAATCCTCCGCAGTCTCATACGGTGCACCACCTGCGATAGCACCGCTTTTAGCGGAAACTGCAAATAGTTTCGCAGTCTTTTTCCTCAGCGTCTCTATTACTTCCGATTCGCTCATCTCCCTTCCCTCCTTAAACGCAAGGTCCATCGCTTGCCCCTCTGCAAGCACAACACAAAGCTCAGCAATCTCTTCAAATATCTTCCAGGCTCGTTCTACACCCAACAAACCCTTGTTCTCTTTCAACGCTTCGTAACATAAAGCGTATAGCCCATCCCCTGCGTTCACCGCAATAGGGACTCCATATTTTACGTGCAAAGCCGGCTCTCCGCGTCTCAGCTTGCTATCGTCCTCTATGTCATCGTGAGCTAACGAGAAATTATGGAAGAGTTCTATACCTATCGCGGTTGGCAACGCCTTTTCTATCTCGCCTCCTACTAACTCGCAAGCCATGAGACACAAAGAAAGTCTTAACCTCTTCCCTCCTCTTCCCAGCAGGTCAATTATCGGCTTATAAAGCGTATCTGGCTCTCTTCCCTCCAAGCTCTTTTTATATTCATCTTCAAAAATAGTTACATAGGTCTCAATGCCGAGGTCCGGATTTCGGGTACTGGATTTCATCACAGTATAATTATGTCGTGTTTTAAATTAAATCCTTTTCTTTTAGCCTGCTCACGATTTCTTTAATGACTTCTCTCAGATTTTCTTTGTTGTTATAATCCCCCTCCTTCTTTCCCTTCTGCTTCTTCTCTTTAACCGCCGCAATAAGGTTCTTTAACGCTCTTTCCACATCATCCACAATAGTTACGGTTGCGTGTCTGGCAGTTCTTGATAGAGGGTTCAAATCAATTGTTATCACCTTTTTCCCCATTGCGACAAGTGCCTCGCATCTATCGCCGTCTTCTAAAGGAGCAAGAACCACGTCTGCACTGTATATGCCTCCACGGTCAACCATTGCACGTGCATGCTCAATTCCCGGTATTCTGGCATCCGCTTTATCACCAAGCACTTTCCGGGCACCATGCTTCTTTAGGTGCTCCTTTATTTTCATCACTCTATCTTCCGTCCTGTAGAAGATGTTCACCTCTAAGGGCGCGTTTATCAATTCGCTTAACTCAACTATCTCTTTTGCAGCTAATGCTGCAACATTTCCATTCACAGAAATCACAGGCTTCTTCGCAGTAAGCAATAAAGAAGCGGCAAATTCTGTCGCTCGTCTCGCCGAATCTAAAGTCCTCTCCCCAATCAAATAATCAAATGCTTCGCCCCTTCCATGCGCGATCAACCCCTGCTTGCTTGTTATTCCGGCTTCTATACCCTCTACGAGCTTCTCTCGCTTCATTAACGACTCATACCGGGGATGAGTCGCAGGAATTTTATGCATTGAAACCCTTTTCCCTTACTTTAATTTACTGTCTAATTTCAGTTAGTTTCTTTTTATATATGAATGTTCGTTCAGGATAACCACTCGAAATTCGAAGCAAGGCGTTTTAAGGGGTCTGCATTTTCAAAAGGAGGGAGGTGTATTACAACAATGTTTTTATATATGTATTACAAAGTTAAGTATAACATGTGTGGTATGGAGGTCATAAGTTTCAGGATACCGAAGGAGTTGAAGAAGAGCATAAAGGAAGTGGACATTAACTGGAGCGAAGAAGTGAGAAGGTTCATAGAGGATAAGGTGAGGGAGTACAAGAGAGGGAAAGCATTGGAAAAGATAGATTCCATGCTCAAAAACGTACCCCCGTCTGAGAAAGGAACAGCATCGAGGTATGTGAGAGAGGACCGTGATCGTAATTGATGCATCTTCACTCGCCAAATATATCCTGAAGGAAGAGAATTGGGAGACAGTCCGAGACCATTTAGTCACAGAACCGTACTCGCTGGACTTAGCGCTGGCTGAAGTTTCGAATGCCATCTGGAAACACCACGTGTTATACAGAAGAATCTCCGGTAGTGAAGCATCACTTATGTTCGATGCGTTAAAGAAATTGAGAGCGGATGTTGTGGTTTTTGAATCCTTTGAAGTTTATCTTCAAGGTGCTCAGGAAATAGCCAGTAAAGAGAAGATTCCTGTTTATGATGCTCTCTACCTGGCGCAAGCAGAGAAATACGGTAACTTCGTTACGAGTGATGAAATCCAAAGTGAAATTGGAAAAAAGAGGGGAATCAATGTGGAATATGTGGAGTAGATGTGATTATTATGAAAGTCGCGATAATAGGTGTGAATGGACAATTGGGAAGCGATCTGCGAGTAAAGCCCTCACTTCCTTTGGTGACCCCTGATAAAATCGTGCTTTCGGTGGTGTAAAACCTATTTTTACAGAATACGCACCCTCAGGAAGGACTTTGAACATATTTAGTTCCTCTTGTAACCTTTTCGTCTCAAGAACACCCCTTATGAATCCTGACCCCCAATGAAATACATCATAATGGAACAGTACTATTAACAGTTTTCTTACCATCTCTTCAGATTGGTGGGAAGACCGGG
>JAODGF010000129.1:5843-8831 GCA_025464645.1 Methanosarcinales archaeon | reverse complement strand
CCTCGATGCTAATACGGATTCATATCCACGTGCAAAGTCCGGTGTTATGGGAAGGAGAAGTAACACTGTTGGAGGGTACTAAGGTAGAGGTGACAGCACACAACAGCGGTGAAAGCTATGCGATAAATCAAACAACAGCATTAGGTGCGCTAAGTGCCGCAGCAGAAGCAGGGGGATTCAATTACACGATAAGCGATGAATGGTATGCGAGCTGGGGCTCTTTAATGGTTGATTCCATTGCAGGCAAGGAAAACGACCCGGTTACGTGGGACGGCTGGCTGTACTGGGTGAATTATCCGAAAGACCCGATGCCGATGGTAGGCACGAACCTGTATGAAGTGGAAGATGGCGATATAGTAACCTACTATTATGGCGGAATGAGCACAACACCCGATAACTCCTCGATGCTAATACGGATTCATGTCCACGTGCAAAGTCCGGTGCCGATAAACGAATCAGAGTACTGGAAAATGATACCTCAGCCAGTTAATATCAGTAAAATCCACTATAAGTCTAAAGTAGTGGATGAGGAGTGGGCAGCCATATGGACCAATGAGATACTGTATGTGCAGAAGAAGAGTAAGTATTCGATTACGATATACTTAGATAGGGCAGGATATGTGAAGAACGTGGAATTCGAGCGATGGGGTTTCCCAACAACAGAGATTCCATATGGTCTTGCAGTTCGATCATTGGATAAGTTAATTTAAAAAAGGCACATTTCAAAAAAGATGAGGAGAAGCGTGAACATTTGCGCATTGCTATTAGCGAGCTTTTTGTTGATTTCAATGTTGTCTCTTATCTCAACCGCAATCGCCAGTGGCAGTAGCATCACTCAGTGGAACAGCGTGACAGAAAATGCATCCGATAGTTTTTACGTAGATATTGGTATAGGCATGAGCAAAGAAGTGGAATTCCACGTTTCTTCTCTCGATGTTTACGAATGGACATGGGCAGTCAATGAAGAAGAGATAAAGGAATCTCAAGGTACGAGTTCCGATTTATCTTATGCATTTAAAGATTACGGCATTTATAACATCAGTGTCTTAGGGGAAAACGGAACGACAGAATGCGTCTGTTGGAACGTTACGGCTTGGCTGGTAATAGAAGGAGAAAACGATGTCCGCGAGTTGGAAGGGCTTGAGGATTATACTTTACGGATCTCAAAAAAGCCTGAGCGAATTGTTTCTATGGCTCCTTCATGCACTGAAATATTATTTGCGGTAGGAGCTGGCGACAGCGTTGTCGGCGTTACGAGCTTTTGCAATTACCCCCCTGCGGTATTGGATAAGGTAAATAGCGGGGAAATAGAGGTGATAGGCGGATACTCAACACCAAGCCTCGAGAAAATAGTGGATTTAGAGCCGGATTTAATTGTTGCCGCTTATGGAAATCCCGATGATGTGATCTATAGACTGATAGAACTAAGAGAAGAGGAAGAGAAGAAATATCAGATTTATGCGCAGCATCCGAAAAATTTCAGTGATATATTTACTCACATAAAAATCACAGGAGTGATAACGAAATGTGAGGATGAGGCATCTTCTCTTGTGAACAAGCAAAAGGCGAAGTTGAACGCGATAAAGGAAAAAACAGACTTATTAGAGGAGGAGCAAAGACCACGAGTATATTATGCCATGGGTAGTCTTTTCATGACTACCGGTAGCGGTACATTTCAGCACGATATTATTAATACCGCAGGAGGAAAAAATATAGCTGCAGAATATCTTTCTTCATGGGGTCCATTTAGTATCGAGCATATCGTAGAAGAAGACCCCCAGGTAATCATTTACAGCAGTCATGGCAGCGAGTCTCTTGTACCCGGGCAAATAACGAGTGCCGAACTGAAAACCGTAGATGCGATAAAAAACAACCGAATATACCCAATTGATGAAAATATAGTCTCAAGACCAGGTCCGAGAGTGATAGACGCAGTAGAAATAGTTTATGAGGATCTATCCGAGCTTTTTAATAACGTGAATAAAGAAAGTTGGGATGAGGAAGAAGAGGAAGGCGGTTATGGCGACGAAGAAGAAGGTGTCAGTTCATCGTATGAAAAGGAGGCTATAAAAGCTGGTGAAGAAAGAACGATAGAATTAGACAATGAATACCTGGCTAATATCACAATAAAAGCAAAAGGAGATAAGGATATGGAGTTCACGAATATCTCTGTGAATGTAACAAAAGAGCTGAGCATCTCCCGCCCTCCTGCAATAGTTTACAGATATCTCAATGTTACCGCGGATAATCTAACTGGAAGCGTGGAATGGCTGAAACTGAACTTCAGCGTGAGCGAATCATGGATAGCTGCCAATGCAGGTAACAACACAACTGCAATCTCACTGTTCTACTATGACTACATCAACGATAGATGGGCTGAACTGAATACCAGAGAAATAGGAGAAGGTGATGGCAAAGTCTATTACACAGCGACAAAATCCACCTTTGGAACGTTTGCAATTTGTGCTCCATTAAAGTTAAAGAGTGAACAACCTCAATTACCTCCTGCACCTGAGGTCGAAGTAACGCCTTCACCGCCATCTATGCCTGTACAAAGCACGCCGGTACCTACTTCTACGCCTACACCAAAGCCATCACCGAAAGAAACAGAAACGCCGGAAACATCAGGATTTGAAGTGGTGTTAGCGGTTGTTGGATTGCTTGCGGTGATGTATCTTTTAAGAAGAAAAATAGACGAAATGAGATAAGAATGAAAGGACACATCTATGAACATTTACCATATAAGCTACACAGAAAAATTCGTGGGTGAAAGGATGGCAATGCTGTCGTTTAAAGGCTGTAACTTCGATTGCATTGGCTGTATCAGGAAACGAACTGATTATGACATCTATGCAGAAGAGAGGAGATACATTGATTGGACTTTTGAAAACATACTGAAGGAATTGGAAGAGTTAAATCCGCACAGGATATATCTTGGTGGGTACGAACCTACGCTCGACCCGGATTTGCTAAGGACAATCGAAAATC
>JAODGF010000129.1:0-5716 GCA_025464645.1 Methanosarcinales archaeon | reverse complement strand
AATTTTAGGCGTGACCATCGTGCTGACAACGGCAATCGGTCCTGTTTTTGTGCCGCCACTGGAAATATTATCTTTGTTGGGAAACAAACTTCATATTTTAGAGGGTGCTTCGATACCGGATAAGTATGAGGTAATAATTTTACAGATAAGACTGCCGCGTATATTTTTGGGGTTGTTGGTTGGTCTTTCACTGGCAACTGCGGGGACAGCATTGCAAGGACTGTTTAAGAATCCTATGGCGGATCCGTATATAATAGGAATAGCTTCGGGAGCCGCAGTTGGTGCCGTCTTTTCGATGTTGGTGCTCCCAAGCTTCTTATTTATTTACACCAGACCGTTCATGGCTTTCTTAGGTGCCATGTTCACCACTTTTTTAGTTTATAACATTGCGAAGGTGGGGGGCAGAATTCCCGTAGATACCTTATTGCTCACGGGAATAGCGATTTCGCTATTCTTTGGTGCTGTTTTATCTTTCATGATGTTTGTAGCAGAGAATTTACACAGCATTTTTTTCTGGTTGATGGGCGGATTCTGGCTCGCCAACTGGGCACAGGTGAAAATAACCATTTTACCGGTGTTAGTTTCCTTCTTTTTGATTTATATCTTTGCAAAGGACCTGAATGCAATGCTGCTCGGCGAGGAATCCGCACAGACACTGGGTATAAACGTAGAGTGGGTGAAAAAAATTCTGTTAGTGTTTGCAGCGTTCATTACCGCTATCGCGGTCTCCTTTGTAGGAACTATTGGCTTCGTAGGTTTGATAATCCCACACATCACGAGAATCCTCGTTGGACCGGACCATCGAATCCTTTTCCCTGCTTCTGCATTGGTAGGAGGGGTTTTTCTGATGTGGACAGATGCATTAGCCCGGTTATTAGGCGAAATGCCAGTAGGGATAATCACCGCTTTCTTTGGCGCCCCTTTCTTTATTTACCTGCTTAGAAAAAGGAAAGGAGGACATTATTTCACATAAAATGCCCTTAGAGATAAAGGATGTAGATACTTATTATGGAAGCGTGAAAATACTGGATAGCATTAATTTTAATGCGTCTCACGGTGAACTCCTGGGTATCATTGGTCCGAACGGCTCAGGAAAGACAACTTTACTGCGAACAATCAGCCGTATCTTGAAGCCAAAGGTAGGGGCAATATTGTTAGAGGGGAGAGATGTGCTGGGGATGAAAGAGCGAGAATTTTCAAGAAATTTCGCTGCTGTGCCTCAGGACACAGCGATAAATTTCGACTTCTCTGCCCTTGACGTCGTGCTTATGGGGAGGAACCCTCACCTGGGCAGGTTAGAGCTGGAGAGTGAGAAGGACATAGAGATAGCAAGACGGAGTATGGAGCTTACCAACTGTTGGGAATTTGCAGAAAGACCGATTACAGAATTGAGCGGAGGCGAGAGGCAGCTTGTTATAATAGCAAGAGCACTGACGCAAGAGCCCAGGGTTTTGCTTTTAGATGAGCCAACTTCGCACCTTGACATTAATTATCAAATAGAAATAATGGAACTCCTGAAAAGACTGACTACGGAGGAAAAGCTGATTGTTATCGCGGTTATTCATGACCTCAATTTAGCTGCTCGATATTGCGACCGTTTAGTGTTGCTGCACGAAGGAAAGATTGTTTCTTTGGGCACGCAAACCCAGGTATTAACTGCCGAAAACATAAAAAATACCTTCGGTGCTGATGTCGTGGTTAAAAAGCACGCACTGACTAACCAGTGCTATGTATCTCCTGTGCCCTCTCCTTTAAAACGTCAAAATAAAACTGAAGCCGAACGTGTCACAACACATCTTATCTGTGGCGGTGGAGAAGGCGCATCGCTAATGCATGAGCTCGTGGAGAGAGGCTACAAAGTGACTGCCGGTGTAGTCAATGTGCTGGATACCGACTACGAAGTTGCTAAGCTCTTGAATATTCCAGTTGTGACAGAAGCTCCCTATTCACCAATAACGGAAGAAGCCTTTCAGGCACACTTAGCGCTGGTTGATAAAGCAGATGTAGTTGTGTTATGCAATACCCCCTTTGGGTTCGGCAATTTGAAGAACCTGGAAGTGGCAGAGAGGGTATTGGAGAGAAAAAAACCTCTGTTAGTATTTGATGCTACGAGGATCGAGGAGAGGGATTTCACAAATGGAGAAGCTACTAAACGATTTATCACATTGAAAGATAAAGGAGCAATAATGGTTAAGAGTCAAGAGGAAGTGTTAAAAGCTATCGGTTTATGGAAAAGCTAATAATAGAGCCTGTTTGGTTTGATTCGCTTGGTGCAAAGTCATCATGCACGCTGGTCAAAACCCCGGACGTAAAGATACTGATAGACCCTGGAATAGCGGCAATGCAACCCTCTTTCCCTGCTTCGGATGCAAAAAAGCGACAGTGGCGTGAAGAGGGTAGAAAAGCGATAAAAAAAGCAAGCAAAGAAGCTGATGTAATTATAATCTCGCACTACCATTATGATCATTACTTCCCAACTGATTTGAGCATTTATAAGGATAAGTGGGTATTCGCAAAAAATCCCAATGAATACATAAATGACTCACAGCGAGCACGAGCATTTAGTTTCTATTCCGGTATCTGCGAGACCTATGGGAAAACAAACCTTGAATCATTAATGAAAAGAAAGAGAAGAGGGAAAAAATATCCGGACCCTTTAGCTGATTTGCCAATAGCACGTCATAAAGATTTCGGTGATTATAATAAAAGAAGAGCAGAACTTTTTGAAAAAGGGTTGAAATGGTTTGACGCCAGAGTTGCTAACTGGCAAAAAAATCCGATGATTCCTGAGTTCAACTTTCCTTCGCTCAAAATAATATACCCTGAAGGGAAAGCGTTTAAATTCGGTAAGACCTCGCTTCGATTCAGTAAACCACTGTTTCACGGCATAGAGTTCTCACGCGTAGGCTGGGTATTTTATACGATTGTCGAGTACGAAACCGAGAAATTCATCCATTCTTCTGACCTCAACGGTCCTGTAATCGAGGATTATGCGCAGCAAATAATCCATGAGAATCCTCAGGTGCTTATCCTGGATGGACCCATGACCTACATGTTTGGCTATTTGCTGAACCGGATTAATTTAAACCGTGCAGTGGAGAATGCAGCGGAAATTGTGCGCTCAATTGATGCAGAATTGATTTTTTATGACCACCATTTGCCAAGGGAGAGAAAATTTCGTGAAAGGACTGAAGAGGTGTGGAGCACAGCAAAGAAAGCGAATAGGAAAGTTATGACTGTTGCGGAATTTCTGGGGCAGGAGCCGGTCGTGCTTTCAGACGGCTATCAATAACTGTGACATCTTATATAGCTTTTTAGTCCGTTTAAACCCGTAAAGCTCCTGTCTCAATTCCCGATTTTCTTCTTTCAGCTCATCACTTTTTTCTCGTTGCTCATTGATCACCGAATCCTTCTTCTCAAGTTCCTTTCGTAAATGAGCATATTCTTCTCTTAGTTCTTCGTTCTCTTTCCTCAGTTCCTCGACTGTATCTGAATTTCCTTCGCTCATAGCGCATTTTCAATTTGTACTCATTTTAGTAATGATTTTCGGTTTTTAACTATTTATTACAATATGTTTCTTCATTAGGAACCTTGGGCTCCTCAAAATTACTTTTTTATCAAAGGAGAAAAAGTTAAAACCCCTGAATAGATACAAACTTTTAAAGATGTAAAGGTGAATAAATGCAAATGCACGAACTAACACTTTCAGGGACAATTGTATATGGCGCAGAATTCGAGGAGAAGGAAGGATATGTGGTAATTGAGCAAGGGAAGATAAAAGAGATTGGCGATGACAGGGTAGAAGCAGCGGTAAAAGGCATTGTTATTCCTTCTTTCGTCAACGTACATACACATATTGGCGATTCCGTAGCAAAAGAACCTGATTTTATGCCCGTAGAGAAGTTAGTGGGACCCGGTGGGTTCAAGCATAAAATACTGGCTGAAACACCCTACGATAACTTTGTTTCCGCCATGAAAGACACCATTGAGGACATTTTTGCTTCCGGTACACAACTGTTTGCGGATTTCCGCGAAGGTGGCGTTTTTGGTGTGAGAGCTTTGAAAGAAGCTTTTAGTTCGACCGGTGGGAAAGCGGGGTTGAGCATGAAAATATTTGGCAGACCAGCCGCCGGAACCGGGACTGAAGATATTTACAGCCTTCTTGAATCGGTGGATGGGATAGGCATGAGCAGTGTTGCGGATTATCCGAGGGAAGACCTGAAACTTTTAGCTGAAGAGGCAAAGAGAAAGGGAAAAATGTTCGCACTTCATGCCGGTGAAAGGAACGCAGAGGACATAGAAGGCGCAATAGAACTTGAGCCTGATTTCATCGTACACCTTACAAAAGCGTCACGGCAAGATTTCAGGAAAATGTGCGATAAGAACATAGCTGCGGTGGTTTGCGTTCGGTCCAACCTGATGACCGGGGTGGGATTGCCTCCTGCGCCTGAAATGCTCGAATCTGGATTAACTGTCGGTGTCGGCACTGATAACGTAATGCTTAACTCACCCGATATATTTTCCGAAATGGAATTCATCTCGAAGATTTTTCGGCTTGAAGCTCGGGAAGTGCTGAAGATGTGCACATTGAATTCCGCGAAGGTGCTAAAGGAAGCGCAATCCATCGGCTCAATAGAGGAAGGTAAAAAGGCGAATTTAGTGGTGATTAAAAAAGACACACCAAATATGAAAAACGTGAAGGATGCAATAAGAGGAGTGGTGAGAAGAGCTACACGTAATGACATTGCGGCGATAATATATGAAGGAGAAGTTTTAGAGCNNATCTCTGCTTCTTTAACTCATCTGCAACCATCTTCGCTATGCTTACCTTACTGAAAGTGGATTCAATTGTATCGGTTGCGATTATATCTTTAACGCCAGCGTGGAGCATTCGCGAGATTGCATTTTGCACAAAAACGCCGTGTATGCAAGCGACATAAATATCGTTTGCACCTTGTGCTTTTAAGATGGAAGCTGCTTCTGATATTGTACCACCAGTGGAGATAATATCATCTACGATAACTGCATTTTTACCTTCCACGCTTAATCCCTTTGGTTTTATTTCCACTTCCTCACTGCTTATCCTTCTCTTCTCGAGCACATCGTAATCGAAGCCATAGGGAGATGCAACTGCTTTTGCTAACTCCGTCGCTCCTTTATCAGGTCCTATTATCACCGGATGCACTATCTTCTTTTTCACTACATAGTCCCCGATTAGAGGAGAGGCATCCAGCTCCTTCGTATCTATGCCGAAGTACTTCAAGACACCTCTGTTATGCACATTGACCACATAAATCTTATCAATTACGCCAGCAGCGCATATACTCCTTGCAATTGCTCTTATTGATATAGCTTCGCCGGGTTCGAACTTTTTATCCTGTCTTGCATACCCCAGGTAAGGGATAACAACTTTTGTTTTGTATGCTTCTTCCCCCGCGTCTATTAATTGCAATAAGCATATAAGGTCGGAATCGGTTCGAATGCTCTGCACGATGACTATTTCTTCATCTTTTATTTCTTCTGCGACTCGCGTGTAGAGTTCACCGTCTGGGAACCGCTTGAACTCGCATAATGAAACGTTACATCCCAGCTCCGTTGCTATTCTCGCAGCCATGAACTGCGAAGACATTCCAGGTATTATCTTCATCATTCATCCCTCGCTTTGTTTCTTATAGTTTTTATAAAACAAAATTCCAATATTTTTAAAATCTCTTGA
>JAODGF010000128.1 GCA_025464645.1 Methanosarcinales archaeon | reverse complement strand
TCTCCTTCTTCCACTATCTCACTTTTTAATATGACAAGTCTTTTCCTGAACATTGACGCAGGTCCGTCCAGGACAAGAGATTCAAATTCACCGCCTTCTCCTGCAATATTTATCTTTACTCTTTTGTTTAATTCCACCAACTGTTCAATGTCATCCATCGTTATCCTCCTGCCAAGCCAGCTCCTGTCTAAACCGTACGCACTGATGCCAGTAAAAATCACCTCGAAATTAGCTACCACGAGCCGCATCTCTGTTTCCTGATTGATATGCCATAAAGGCGAGAACACCTTGAGATTTTCTTCTGCTGCAATCCGTTCTATTCGCTCTTTTTGATATTCACTCCATAATGCGCCTGTTATAACACCTTCTATCCTGTATCTCTCCTTTGCTTCTCTAAAAGCAGCTCGCAGGTCCTCCAGTTCCTTCTCTTTCTCGCCGTGCGTCTCTTTCATAATCAAAGGCAAGCCAATCGCATCGGCTTGCAGCTCTACCAGTTCTATCGCAGGTGTGTGGAACATATACGATTCGGGATTCAGGCTTTTTATGGTGATTAAACATTCTACCGGATAGCCTTCCTTCTGTTTGAGCCATAGTGCATAAGCACTGTCCTTACCAGAGCTGAAGAGGCAGCCCAACTTTACATTTCGAGAAGGGTAAAAAGACCTCAGATAATCTTTCTTATACTTGAACCCATTTCTCTTTGCGAGCTTTTCTATTGCCTTAAGAACATTCGAGCCATACTGAACCGCTCTTTTTTTTCTACTCGCGACTTCCACCAGCCCAAGGTCTCTCGCTATTTCTCTTACAATCAGCTTGTTTCCCTTATCTGACAATTTATAAGACGCGGGTATTCGCAATGCATAATCCACAAGTTCCGTAGCCAAAAACGGTGCCCGTAATGAAATCCCCTGTGATTTTGCTACCAGTTCATCCCGGTAAAGGTCTCGCATATACATCCCCAACAGCCCGGCTAAACATTCTTTGTTCAGGTCCTCTTTTTTTATCCGTTTATGTCTTTCGTATCCCGCGAATAGTTCCTCTGTGCCGAGACCATATAAAACCGTTTTTATCCCGTCTTCTCTTGCGAACTCGCAAGCCAAATATAAAGGCAAAGCCACACTCACCTTCACGACATCGGTATCCTCGACTAAAGGAACGACTTCCGTAAGATATTTCTCAAGCTCTTCAACTTCTATTCTCTTTATTTTTAACTCAAATCCAAAATCCGATGCAATACGCTTCGCATATCGCAAATCCTCCGCTTCTTTCATCCCCCGCTCTTCCACCGCCACGGTGTAACAGACAAAATCCATGCCTAAATCCTTACACAAATAAGCAATGAGTGTAGAATCTAAACCGCCGGAGAAGAGCACGCCAAATTTCTCGCACGGTGGTATCCTTCTCGAAATGCTTTCTCGCACCAATTTCAGCAATTCTTTCTTTATCTTCTCCTTATCCTCCTCTATCTCTGGTTCTAAAAAAAAGTCAAAAGAATCTCGTTTCTCGAAACTCAGCCTGTCTTCTTTTATGTTGTACTTCAAGAGCACCCGTGGGTCAAGCACAATCGCATGCGGAAACCCCATCGCTTCTAATCCCTTCTTTTCCGAAGCAAATGCAAAGAAGCCATCGGCATGTGCGAAACAAACAGGCTTTAAGCCTACTATATCCCGTGCTATATGCAACTCTTCACAACCGTCTTCACGTATCCAATAAGCAAATGCATACGCTCCATCAAACCTTTTCTTAGAAAGAAAAGCTTTATATAATTCCTTCCGATTGTACAGATCGGCATCCGCTACAAACATGCCTTTAGAATCTCTGCCTAAAAGAGAAGTTTTGTGTGTGCAACATGCAATGCAGCTTTTACTTTTCTCCCCTTTCACAGCTTGTTCTAATTCTTGTAAGTCTTTTGAATGCCAATCACGGTTTTGGGTGCCAATCCAGACGCCTGATTCTTTTCGGTGCTTCAGTGCTTTTAAGCACTTGATTATAAGTTCTACTGATTTTTCGTGGTTGAAGACCCCTGCTATTTCGCACATAGACTTCTCCTTAGTCCTTATATTTCCCCCTTCCAGCTTCTCCAGTTTCCTGCTTCTCCTCTTTTGTTCCTTCCTTTTTCTTATCTAATAAAGCTTAATCATCACTTCTCGCTTATGCGGTTTTGGGGATGCACGCCGTGTTCCAGTTTTGGAAGTTGGCTTCACTGTAAATGTTTCAAAAGAGCAGTTCCTATGCAGGTCTTGCCAGTTCCCGCGACAAAAACTCCTCCATAATCTTTCAGTATCTGCAGTGCTTGTTTAACCGCTACGATTTGAAAAGTAGTTAAAGGGGGCATTGTGGCTTCCCAGAGCAATTCTTCCGCAGCTTCGACTTCCAATCTATCTTTCAAGAGATGGTAGAGCGTTTTGATATAGACGTCGTACGGTCGGACTTCGTTTAATGCCCACGAGTTCTTCAATTCTTCCATTAATCCTTTTCTGAAATCGTCTGATTTTTCCCATAGTTCATTGAACCATTCTGTCAGCTTCTCATGATTGTCATTACCGGGAACGAGTGCATTTAATTCCGTGTTGTCTGATAAGCCCGCTAAACTCAAATTACTTGACCCAATGATGGCATTGCCCTTATCGCGCCGGTCTTCAGGGTAATCGAAGATATAAGCTTTCGAGTGTAATCGTCTTTTACGGTCTCTAACAGGATTCCTTCCCGGTTATCTATTATATCCTGGGTTGGCATTTTCTTTTTTTACCCGACGATAGCCAGTTCATAGTTATATCGTCTTGTCTTCCCTTTTTTAAGTTTGGCTGTTTACAATTCCTCTATTTTACTTTTATATTTAAGTAGTTCTGCTGACTGGCAGGACATAAAGTGGAGAGGTCGGCTTAGGTAAACGAAAAATTTTTATACTGTAACATTAAACATATATACATCAAGACATAACAATTTAGCGGAGAAGGAGGAAAGGGGGCGAGAAAAAAGATGGATGTACACAGTTTAGGTGGGTTATTAAAGAGAGTTGGCAATTATGATATGTCTTCACTTCAGGGCAGGATTATTTTTCAGAAAACAGTTTATCTTTTACAGGCTTTTGGACTATATTTGGGTTATAAATTTTCATGGTATATTTACGGTCCTTATTCTACGGAACTGGCAAGGAATGGTTTTGAGCTAATTGAAATATATGATAAAGTGCCGGAGATGGGTTTTGTGGAAGAAGGAAACGAAAAAGTCTTTTTGAAATTTTTACTATTCTTAGGTGAGAGGAAAAATGATTCCAACTGGTTAGAAGCATTAGCTTCCATACATTTTCTGAAGAAATTGTATCCGGGGGAAAGCAAAGAGAGAATAATCAATAAAGTTATGGATAAGCAGCCTTATTTCAATAAAGAGATATGTGAGGATGCATGGAGTTATTTAGAATTATTTGGATTAATATAGGAGGATGAAAAAATGGAAACAAAAGTGGAAATTCCGCTGCTTGACCTCAGAAAGATACCTGCGGAAGAGACACCTTACCCTGAAATAAGGAAATACATAAAAAATCTCCCTGTTGAGGACATGGATTTGCACCTATTAATGAATGACGTTAAAGGAAAAGGCACTGTTATATCACATATCTTGATTGATGTATTTGAAGGTAAAGAAATAAAAAGGGCTTTACCGTTAACGGAAGAAGAACATGAATTTTTGGATTTGGTTCACTCTTTAATGTCTGCTTTCAGCACAGTGGACTCGAAAAAAACGGAAACAGCGATAGAGAATGCGAGGAGAAGGTGGGAAGAGTGCCTTAAGGCGGTTAATGGCGACCTCGAAAAAGCTGAGAAACTCTATGACCGATTATAGATTCTTTAGTGGGGATATAATGGACTTTTAAACCTTCTTTTTCGGCAACTTCTTTGAACTTCTTGTCTCTGGTGATGACAATGTCAACGTCTATTCTTTTCATATGGGCTATAATGGTGCTATCAGGGTAATGACATTCGGTATTTCCATACTTCTTTATGAGTTCATTTCCGTCCTTGTCGTCAACATCCTCTTTGAATTCGCGATGCAAATTTAAGTGTGTTATTACTTTTCCTACCATTTCTTTCGCTTGTTCTCTATCATAATTATAGGGAGCTTTTTGTAAACGATTAATAGCTTCACCTTCAACTCTTGTTGAAATGATTAACCTATGATGCTTTAAATTCCATTTTTTGTTGATGTAAAGAAGACTTTCCAAGCTTTGAGCGGCGTCAACAATGCTCATTGTATCAAAAGATACTTTCTTTATTTTCATAATACCTCTATTTTAATTATGATTCAAAAACGAATTTAAAAAACTTTCCTTCTCAGTTCCTGTGGAGCACCTGTTATCTGGTGGAAATAGCAAAAAGATAATGGTAATCCCGTTGCTACCTGCTTAAACCTTTAACCAACTACCAGGAATTACAATGCTCCCTTTAACAGCTTTTCCACCCTCTAATTCATCTCTTCTGTGCAATCTAATGTAAGCGAAATAGACCCTCTCAAATTTCATTCTTGAAGTGCGAGCTGAAATTCTGGATATTTTTTAATCCCGCTCCTCGTGGACATTCCACTTCGATGCCGGCGAGTGGAAAACCGTTCTTCTTTATTACCAAATCAATAAAGCCGTGTTTTCCTGTAGCATTTTTGAATAGGATTCCGTCTTTAGCTCGTTTATATCTCGCAGAAGTGGGAAATTCCCGGATAGCCTCAAAATTGTCTGCAAGTAAGTATCGCAAGCTACCTGAAATATACCCCTGATCGCTTTTTTAAGATGCTATTTAATTCGGTCTCAAGCGGCTTAGCTGTCCCAACATCAGTTGTTAACATAGAAACAGAACGATATTCGCCTTTAGAGTAGTATGCTTCGTCAGAATAAGCAACATGAGTAAACCATTCAAGGTCTGTCATCTTCTCAAACTCCTCTCTTTTTCCAGCCTCTGCTTCACCAACTCACAAACGCTCCAGTAAACCTCTTTCCTCTCCTCTTCCGTCAAGCCCAGTTCATCAAAAACGATATCGTCGAGTTCCACTCTGTCAGGTAATGGATTCGGCTCCCTTATTGGCTTTGACGGGTCAATGCCACACTCTTCAAAGATTGTGCCAACGGCGAATTTCGCACTGACGGAGTCTCTCAGCAAGCCTTTTACGGTCTCTAACAGGATTCCTTCCCGGTTATCTATTATATCCTGGGTTGGCAATTTATTCACCAGACGTTAATCTGACGATTCTTTACTAGCCATCTCTCTTTTTTCAAGTTTATATTTCTTTTTCAAAAAGTCTGCCAAAATATAAAAGACCTCCGTCATTTTTTCCCTTGCTTATATTGCTATTGCCCAATGCTCTGCCTCCTTTTTTATAGTGCCGATGGTTAATAG
>JAODGF010000127.1 GCA_025464645.1 Methanosarcinales archaeon | reverse complement strand
GACTTTATTTCAACGAGGATATGCTCTCCGTCTTTTACAATCAAATCAACTTCTACTTTTGACGGGTGTCCGAAGACAATACCTTCTTCATCGTCAGTAATCCATCTTTCCACTTCACCGCCAAAATACTGCTCGACAATGCTTTTCATACCTTCCCTGAAAGCTTGCTCGCTGAAAATACCCCATCTTGAGCCCAAAGCCTCTATCTTCAGGTCTAATCCCTTTAACATCCTGCCATGCTCCTCAAAGCGTTTACTATGTTCCTGCAGAGTCGAGAGAATCACCTCGAACTTCCGGTCGTGCTCCTCCAGCCTGCCCAGAATTTCATCGAACTTCCGGTCGTGCTCCTCCAGCCGCTCAAGAATCTCTTTAAAACCCACAAGTCCGGCTACGCTCATTCTGAACTCACGGTCATCTTCAAGTAACGTAAGAATCCTGCTCTTCAATTCTGCTTCTGCCATTTCTCTATTCGTATTTTGTTTTGTAAGTATTTAAATTTACGCCGAGTTTCGAACAAAAATAAAAGTGTTGCTACACGATTTCTGCCCCATATTCTGCTCCTGTCATGGTTATTTCCCGTTTTAACTCGAGTAAAAATATTTTGAACGCACTACAAGAGAAATCAGCCCAATCGGCGAATTTTTCAGCAGAAAGCTCCAATTCTCTTTCTATCTCGTTCTGGCTGGCAAGTCCGAACTGCTTTACTTCTTCCCAATTCTCCTCCAAATATTTGAATAGCGATGCGGATGCGAAATGCGTGGGAACCAGAGGAGATTGTGCAGAAAGGTCGAGAATCAACTGTCTTTCTCGATGAAGTTCATCAGCGGAAATTGCAGACCGCTGTATCGCTTTTACCCTCGCTTCTTCATGAACTACGCCTTTCATCCCGGAGCTGAGGATTTTTATGTGCTGCGCGGCTAATTCTTTGTAGATTTCGCCCTGCGCAATTTCGTGCTCAAGCATATATCTAAGCATGGGCTCAGTTGCAGATTTAATATAAGCTTCGTTCAGCGCGATGATGGAAAACCACAAGCCGCGAAGGAAAAAACGGCGGTGCATTGCAATACCATAATCTAAAGAACTTGTAGAAGGAGCTAAAATAGATGGTGCGAAAATGAGTGCTTTGGTTTTCAGCCAGATGGTCTTCTCGACTCGGTTACTGCCGATGAGTTTTTCGATCTTTTCTTTCTCTTCGCTTTCAAGTGGGAAGTGCATCGAAGCCGGGTGTTCGAGGCTTTTTTCGTAAAATTCAATGATTTTGTTTATTCTATCGAAGTTTAGCTTCTTTAGCGTTTCCGCTATTTCCTTTGCTGCACGCTCTGTCCATGCAATATACTCGGCTTCGTATTTCTTGCTATTCCTCTCCTCTTCTCCCAAAGGGGTCATTTTTTTCACCTGGGCAATATCGCTAACGTTATCGAGACACCCATGCCGATAATCGCAATCAGTGTTGTAATTTGAATCGCAACCAACCATTTGAAATTTGAATCCAGCTTCTTGTTTGTTTCGTTAATTCGCCTATCTAACTTATCTGTGTTAGCATCAAATCGCCCATCTAACTTATCAATTCGCCCATCTAATTTATCTATTCTCTTGTCTAACTCGTCAAACCGTCTGTTCGTCTCTTCCCTGAAGTCATCTATCCTCTTGTTCGTGTCATCTATCCGCCCGTCAATGTATTCCCTTAGCCCCCTTAATTCTTCACGGAGCATATCGAATATACGGTCGTGCTCGCTTACCACTCCCTCTACCTTGCTCAGCCGCTCCTCTATTGATACAGCCATAATGATTGATTATGTCATATGGCTATAAATAGGTAGAGGGAAACAAGACGCTTTTTCTTTTAATTTTAACGCATCCTGCATCACCAGCTAAAGACTTTCTCGTCCAGCCATTTTTTCCAGAATCTCGTATTCTTCACGTGTGTTCACAAATAAATGAACATTCCCAAGCTTAATTTTTCTCAATCCCGCATCTTTTGCCGCGTTATATGCTCCTATCATTTGCCACATATTAGGAGACGGGACATCCATCATTTTATACTCGGGGAAGAAAGCGAGGATAGTAAAAGGAATTTCTGTATCCACAGCTGCTAACTCAGTCGCAATTTTGGCTATCTGGTCTGTCTCTACCCAGCCGGGAATATATAGTGAGAGGACCTCTAAAACGAATCCTCTTTCCTTTATCTCCGCCGGAAGTTTCAAGATACGAGAATTCGATACCCCCGTCAGCTTTCGATGTGTCTCCTCATCAAAAGCCTTTATATCCAGCCAGAAGGTATCTATTCCTGCCTGCTGGAATAAATCCAAATTATGTGGCGTTAATCCATACCCGTTAGTTTCAAAGAGCACCCAAACACGTTCATTTAATCCCTTTATCAATTCTGTGGTTTTTGCATAAAACCCTGGCTGGCATGCGAGGTCGCCCCCGGTGAATGCAACTATGTTCAGAGCAGGTCCCCAGCCTTGCGGACTCAATTCAATTTTGTCAACGCCAAGCACTCCCGGGCATCTCTTGCTCCTCTTACCATACATAACGCAACTTCCGCATCCGATACAAAGCTCACGTGCGTGCCAGCTCGTTGCGTGCTCCCTGCTTACAAAAGTGATCTCGTATTCGCCCAAATATTTCTCGACTTCTTTTGCCACATCGTAGGGAGACATCCAGTCACCTACGGCATTTTGAGTAAAATGCCATGAGTGGCACTTTTTACATGAAAAATTGCAGCCCGACTGGTAAATGGAAAGATAATGCTCAGGTCTTGAAAGGAAAATTGCATTTATTAACCGGTATGGAATTCCATCCTCGTACCTAAGCGTGGATTCACAAGCTTTTCGCCATCTTCCCTCTTTAAAATCAAGCACCTGGCAACTCCCTTGCTCGAATCCCTGCTTAATTAGCTCACATTCCATGCCTTAAGCTTGCTAAGTTTTTTCCTTCACATAAATCGTATCCCCTTCTTTTAGCTTGCTGAGAAAAGACATAGTTGAAGGCGTGAGAGAGGAAAAAGAAAGTACGAGGTTAACACCATCGAAAGTCTCGCCGGTGGGTCCGTACTTCTTGCTGTCGTCCAATCTAATTCCCATTAGCCCACGGTTTGCTCTGGACATGTTTGTAACCCCAAGAATCCCCTTTTTTACCTCTCCTTTTGGCAGGTTCTCAGGAACAAGTGTCCCCGCTTCGTCTGCGCTTCCCTGAAATAGCACCATCATCCCCGGGACTGAGAAATGCACTCTTAAAATCCCTATTGGTCTGTTAATCAACCCCGTAAGCTTTCTGAAATACCACACGGTCTTTGGCGCCTCATCATAAAATAGCTCTACCGGGAATACCCATTCCTTCTTTACCCCAATTGTTTTTACTTCTCCGACCTCCATGATATCCATAGTCAACGCTGGCTCCTGGTCCACAACCACTGCGTTATCATCCTTATTTCCTTCTCTCAACTGTCCGATGTCTTCACTCTCTAAATACTCTTCCGCTTCACGCTGTGTTTTCCCCACCACCGTCATCCACTTGGGCTCGGTGGTGACATGAACAGTATCCCCAAGTTGTGCGTAATCCATCAATTCCCCACCTTGTATTATTTCACCAAATACGTTATGAGAAGGATGAGGCAGCCTACTTTCCTTATATGCATACACTTTCCCCTTCTCACTCCCTGAGGTTCGGACCGACAGATAATATTTTGATCGGTAGCTGATGTTCTCAACCGGTAAATTAAGGCTTTTTAAAGCTTCTGAAGCCAGATAAGTATATGAAAGATCATCTATGTGGAAGAGACCATCTCTTGTAAGAGACAAGAAATGCTCACTTGACATAGGTGCTTCTCGAAGGAGTTTTATTTTTGCAAAGGTGAATATCTCCTGTCCTTCTTTTATCTCGGTATTCAAGTCAGTGGTAACAACGCCAACTCGCTCCGCTTTTGTTACAATTGGGCTTATCCCCTCTATTCTATCACCCTCGCGCAAATCTGAAATGATGCTCCTTCCCCTCGTTAATTTCCCAATTATGGCATCCCCGCCAGTTCCATAAGCAGCTTCGTGCTCTCGCTTGCTTATCATAAGGTATGTCATGTTCGGATCAAAGCCGCCAAAGCCGAAGAAGACATCCCATTTCTTGTATTTATGCTCGCTTTTTTCTACACTTAAATTCGTCCTTATCGGACCAATACCGGTTATATCCTCGCTTACCCAGCCTATTCTACCACTTTCACCGTGGAACCTCTTATAGACATCATGGAATAAAGACATCGCTCCCACTTCTTTTTCTCTGGCAATCTTTATCCTCGCCTCCCTCTTTGCTGCGGTCTTCAGGGAAAATTCGTTCTTCAATGCTTCTCTCTTTATTTCTGAAACAATCGCTATTATACAGCCTTGTCGGTATGCACCGCCCAGCTCTTCGATAATATCACCTAACCTCCTACTTCTGACTTCCTGCAACTCACCATTAAACTTGACTTTCATACCTATATTTTAAGAGAGAGAACATTTTAAAGTTTTTCTTTTTTTCCTTTTTAAATCTCTGGAATAATAAATATGCAATGGATGTGAAATTGCTTAGAGTAACAAAAGAAGGGATAAATTTAGTCTCGGAGGGGGCGAAGGTGAGCGGTGTTCCCCCGACACAAAGCGCAAGGGAAATTGTCGCGCTAATTACGGATAATGATTATTCATCGGTGCTCGAGCATATCTATTTCACCCTGGACATCTCAGGGATAAGTGTTGCAGTGAGCAGGGAACTGTTAGAGCACAGGATTGCCTCGCACACCGCAAGGAGCACGAGGTATAAGGAAGAAAAGGGGTTTGATTACTATATTCCAAAAGGGTTAGAGCGAAGAGGGAAAGAAGAAGAGGCGAGGATTTACATGGATGCAATGAAAAATGCTAACGAAGCATACACAAAGTTGCGAGAACTTGGTGTTGCGAGAGAAGAAGCGAGATACGTCCTGCCACTGGCTTTGCATACGCATTATGTACTAACAATGAACGTCCGCAGCTTGATAAACTTCTTTATGCTCAGGCTCTGTGTACGAGCGTCACCTGAAATAAGAGAACTCGCAATGCGTATGTATAAGATATGTCTGGAAGAATACCCTGATATTTTCTCGAAGGTGTGGTGCCGGGGCTTCACGCTCGGCGTATGTCCAGAGAATAAAGTTAGACCCGAGGGATGTCCATTCAAAAAATTCTTGCCGGAGAAGCGTGAAGTGAAGGGTAAATTCGAGCGGGATGCAAAGAGGGTAATAGAGAAGGAACTGAAGGGTTTAGTTTTTATGAGGTGATGAAAAAATGTTTGATGAACCTGTAATAGAAATAAGCACGAGGGAAGTAACTGCGATTCCTCCAGATACTTCGATTGCGAAAGCTATCGGTGTCATGGAAAAAAACAACTTCCATAATCTGGTTGTGCTTGATAGAGACAAGATATATCTTGTTAATATACAAGACCTGTTGGTGGCATCGAATCCAGAATCAAACGTGGACGGAGTCATGTTTAAGCCCCACTGCGTATATAAAGATATACCAACCATCGACGCGATATGTGAGCTGATGGATAGCGGTCAGAGAGCTGCTCCGGTAGTTGACGATGATGACAAACTTGTAGGAATCGTCACGGAATACGACATCATGAGAAGGGGGGCAGAGTCGCTCATCTTAAAAGATGTCGGTGTTACAGAGATAATGACCAGAAACCCGGTTTGCATAGCAGAGACGGACAGTATTGGGAAAGCGAGGAGCATCATGAGAAAAAACAACATCGGACGTGTTCTTGTGGTTGATGCAAATAATAAATTAAAAGGCATAGTAACCGGGGGAGACATTTTAAAAAAGATTTACAAGCCAAAAAGAAAGATGACCGTGGGGGAAGTGAAGGGGGAGAACATTCCAAGAATGGGGCAATCGGTCTCACTTATCCTGAGTTCCCCTGTGAGAACCGCCGACGTAGGTGCCAACCTCGCAGAAATAGCGAATTTGATGCAGAAATACGATATACGAGGTGTGCCTATTCTAAGGGAGGGGGTTCCAAAGGGGATTGTAACAATACAGGATATAATGAAGTATCTGAGGGGGCTTAAAGAGGAGCCAAAGGTGAAAGTAGAGCTTCAAGGAGCTCTCGATGAGGACTATAAGGAACTCGCGGAGAGGGTTATCGAAACAGAAGTGAAGAAAATGGTCAAAATCGCTAAGCGCGTGCATTGGATTAAGATTGTAATAAAAAAGGAGCGGGACAGGGGAGGAACGTCATATTATAAAATCAGTGCGCATGTGAAAACACCTGATAAATTGTATGTTGCTCAGAGCGAGCCGGGGGGTGTTCAATCCCAAACAATGATAGCACAGGGAGCGGCGGAAGTAGAAGTAAGGGCAGGGAAGAGGAGATGGGATTTTATTGATGTGCTGAAGGATGCTTTGCTATCGGTTGAGGGACAGATAGAGGAAGACAAGGAAAGAAGGTTGAAGAATGGACGGTATTTTTAAAAAGAAAGTTTGTAAGGCAGCCCTTTTCTACAACCATACTCACGTATGCAGAACGAGGCAACTAAATTACCCGTTCTGCCGCTTTCATAGATTCCCTTTTCACGGAGCAAACCAAACAAAAAACCTGCTGCAAATGCATCACCTGCGCCTGTTGTATCCACCACATCCGTTGGATACGCATCTATCAAATGCGATTCTCCGGTGGTATCCGCGACATAACAGCCTCTTTCCCCTAACGTCACCGAAACAATCTTAGCACCGATGTTCAAGAGCCTTTCAGCACCTTTTTCATAGTTCTCCCCCTTTAGCAATGATTTTAATTCACGGATACTGAGAAAAATCACTTCACTTCGCTCTATTAACTCTACCAAATCCTCAAGCTTGTAATTGAAGCAGAGCATACCGGGACTAAAACTGAGCTTCGCCTTTACTCTGCTTGTCAATTCGGATTGCATGTCCAGCTGCTCTTTGCTCACGAATGAACTCATGTGTAGGAACTTCGCGTGGTCTATAAATTCCATATCTATATGCTCCATGCACAACCGGTCATTCACACCTGGGAGGATATAAAGTGCTCTTTCCCCTTTGGCATCCACGAATGCAATAGCAGCGCCAGTGCACCCGTTCTCTTTTCTTAGTCTCGTCTCCACTCCTTCTTTTCTGAATTCTTCCAGAATTAGTTCGCCTTCTTCGTCATTACCTACAATCCCTACAAAACCAACATCAATACCTAATCTCGCTAATGCAACGATTGTATTTGCTGCGGAACCCCCTGGTGCCTTTTTAACAGCTAAAATCCCTACTTCTTCCCCTCCTTTCGCTATTCGCTCCACAGCATACAGAACATCGTAATTCAAGGCTCCTAAACCAATTACTTCTTTTCCCATGTTTTTCTTTATTTATAAATCAAAAATCGAAAAATATTTAAATAGCAGAAAATTTCATTTCATTTGCTGTTGCTGTTGCAAGCCCGATGGTAGAAGAAGCGGAAGAGGAAGAGGAAAAAGTACCGGAGACCTTTTTGAAAGTAGTGAGCGAGTTTTATAAGGAAAGTGACATGATTTTTAAAGAATTTGATGCGATACACGACAATTATTCAAAGGGCGCGGATATTATAGAAGACTTGAAAAAGTTTAGAAGCAAAAGACCAAGTGTTTTTGGATTGATTTACGACATCTTTCATAAAGAGGTGGAACTTGAAGATAAGATTGACAGAGCGGGGATAGAGAAAAAAGAAAGGGACAAGATACTTGAGTTTAGGGAGCGTTTCTCGGATTTAGCTGATGAGATAGATATACTTGTTCTCGGAGAATTGGGATTAGGCAGGTAATATCAAGAAATCAAGAAGAAAGTGCCTCAAATATACTTTTAACCTGCTTCTCAGTTTCCTCCCTCGGACCTTGATTATTTATGACGAAATCAGCGAATTTCAGCTTCTCTTTCAGGGGCATCTGTAAATCAATCATTTTTTTAGCTTCTCCCCTCGTTACCCCTTCTCGCTCCATTACCCGCCTCATTTGCGTC
Organism: Methanosarcinales archaeon; assembly: GCA_025464645.1. Taxonomy (GTDB): domain Archaea; phylum Halobacteriota; class Syntropharchaeia; order Alkanophagales; family Methanospirareceae; genus QMVO01. Next base: position 3,867 of record JAODGF010000127.1, on the reverse strand, counting down.
TCCTCGTTGACATAAACAACAATTATCCTATCGAATTCCTTTTGAAGCCCGGTCTCTATTAGCAAAGGGACATCAATAACCACAAGAGCATTTGGATCTGGCTCTATTCTCTTTATCGCCTCTATCCTTTCCATGCACTTCTCCCACACTTCCGGGTGTATAATCCGTTCTAAAACCTTGCGCTGCTCAGAATCGTTGAACACTATTCTTCTCAGCTTTGCCCTGTCTATCTCTAAATCTTTCTTCAATATAGCCTTACCAAAAAAATTCACGATTTCCCACCACGCTTTTGAACATGGTCTTACCACCTCTCTGCTCAATACATCACAGTCTATCCCGTAAGCGGAGAGGTTCATAAATGCACTTAATACGAGGCTCTTTCCACTTGCCACTCCTCCGGTTATGCCAACAATCCGCATGTCTGCACTTTTTCTTTTTTATCAACCACTCCATCCCGCAATGAAGTGTACATTTTTCCAAATCTTCATGTGCCCATTCAAAAAAAGTAATGCTGCTCCATATTCGATTCCAGATTCGTCTATTGTTTTTGTCATATTCTATTTACTTTATTATGGATGAATAATAATTATGAGTTGAGTTATAAAAGTAAGAGGCATCGCGTTAAGATCAATCGGATTGATTATGATAAACCGTAATATTAAATATATTACTGAAAGAGAACAGAAATGCACCCAAAAATATTCGCTTCATTTTCAAGCCCTATTCAAAAAGCCATTCAGGAAAAGGGCTTCTCAACACCAACAGAACCACAAAAAAAAGCCATCCCTTCAATAATAGAAGGAAAGAACGTATTGTTAATTGCACCAACGGCAACGGGAAAGACCGAAGCGGCACTTTTACCTGTCCTGGATGCATTAATCAAAACAGAGCGAAAAGGAAGAGGGGGGACTGAAACAGGGATAAAAGTCCTTTATATAACACCTCTGAAGGCTTTGAACCGCGACATGCTTGAACGATTACAATGGTGGTGTAAAGGACTTGACCTGAGGTTAGGGGTGAGGCATGGCGACACATCTACGAAGGAAAGAGAGGCACAGGCAATGGTCCCACCTGCTATCTTGATTACCACACCGGAGACTTTACAAGCGATATTACCAGGTAGGATTATGCGTCAGCACCTCGTCTCGGTCGAATGGGTAATCGTAGATGAAGTGCATGAACTCGCATGCGACAAACGAGGCTCACAGTTAGCACTGGCGCTGGAGCGGCTTCGCTACCTGAAAAAAGGTGATTTTCAAATCATCGGCTTATCCGCTACCATCGGCTCGCCGGACAGGGTGGCGAAATTCCTGGTCGGAACAGAGAGGGATTGCGAGATAATCAACGTCCCCGTATCACGGTCAATGCAGGTAGAGGTTTATTATCCGCGAGCTGATTCGGATGATTATAAACTGGCGGAGGAGCTTTATACATATCCAGAAGTTGCTGCCCGGTTACGATTGATGAGAAGACTTGTCGAACAGCATAAATCTACTCTGATATTCACTAATACTCGCTCGATAACAGAAATTCTTGGCAGCAGGTTCCGCGTTTGGGATTTAAACTTTCTCATGGGCGTACATCATGGCTCCCTCTCTAAGCCGACACGAATTGGTGTTGAAAAGGGAATTAAAGAGGGCAAATTGCATGGCATTATCTGTACGAGCTCGTTAGAATTAGGTATAGACATCGGAAGACTGGATTTTGTTATTCAGTATAACTCACCGAGACAGGTGACAAGGCTTCTTCAGCGTATAGGCAGAAGTGGTCATAAAATAGGTGGCATTGCAAATGGAGCAATAGTGGTTCAGGATTCAGATGATGCTTTAGAAGCTTTAGTAATTTGTCGCCGCGCTCTCGCGGAAGATTTAGAGCCCGCCAGTATTCCACAGAAGCCGCTTGATGTACTTGCGCATCAAATAGCGGGATTACTTATAGCGAAGAGGAGATGGAGCTTTGAAGAAGCTTTAAACTTAATAAAAAAAGCATATCCTTACCGAGACCTTGGGGAGCAAGAATTAGTCACCGTTTTAAACTACATGTATTCCCGCATTCCAAGGCTTGTGTGGTTCTCTGCCGAGGACAAAGTATTTCTGAGACCTAAACGGATAAAACCGCTTTACAGCTATTATTTCGAGCATTTATCCATGATTCCGGAAGAAAAACATTTTTTGGTCATGAATGAGGAAGATAAACCAGTAGGTGTGTTAGATGAAGCCTTTGTTGCAGAATACGGCAATCCCGGGAACAAGTTCATCGAAGGCGGTCGTGTGTGGAAAATACTGCACCTGTATGGTGGCAGGATTTATGTAAAGCAGGAAGATGACCCCACGGGTTCCATCCCAAGCTGGGTGGGTGAAGAGATTCCAGTTCCTTATGAAGTTGCGGAAGAGGTGGGTAAAATTCGTGGGTATGTGGAAGAAAAAAAACCCTTAAAGGAATATCCTTGCAGCGAGGAGACTATTACAAGAGCTTTAGACGAAGTTGTTCAGCAGATAAAAATGGGTTATCCTGTGCCGACGGATAAGCTGTTAACGCTCGAAAGATGGAATGAATACATAATCCTGCACTGCTCGTTTGGGCTACTTGCAAATAGAACTTTAGCTATGCTCTTAGCTACTGTAATATCTGACAGGATAGGCGCACCTGTGGGCGTGCAACAGGACCCTTACCGGATAATGCTCAAACCCGAAGGACCCGAATTGGAGCCAGAGGATGTCGAGGGGATTATCCTTGATTTATCTGCCAGACCAATCGAAAAGCTCGCATTGAAAGCATTAGTCAGAAGCAGGTTATTTAAACGAAGGTTTATCCATGTGGCAAGGAGATTTGGTGCTTTAGCAAAGGATGCATCACTGAGCGACCTCGACCTGGATAACTTGATAAGGAGTTTTGAGGGATCTGCGGTATTTGATGAAGCTATTAGAGAAGCTCGGGATAAGGATGTGGATATAGAACTGACTGCACGGCTTTTAAAGCGGATAAATGAGGGCGGGCTAAAAATAGCGGTAATAAAAGGAAAGGAGGGCAGTCCTATTGCAGGGATTGTCGAAGTAATAAAAAGGGGCTACGAAATAATCCCACCGGAAAGGATGCATCGGGTCATAATAAAATACGTAAAAGCAAGGTTGTTAGACGAATCCTTGACTTTTGTATGCACAAATTGCTGGCAGTATGTAGAGATTAGGAGAATAAACGATGTGGACCCGGAGAAGCTTCAGTGCCCGGAATGCGAATCAAACAGGATAGGAGCGTTAAATGCGGATGAGAACGAAATAAAGAAGGAGATACGGAAAAGTAAAGTTAAAGTTAAAAGCAAGCAAGAAAGTAAGTTGATTACAGATGCGATAAAATCGGCGGAGTTGATCTCAACCTACGGTAAAGCGGCTTTGCTTACTTTGGCTGGCAGGGGTATTAAAGTTGGTGATGCCGCGGAGATTCTGAAACAGGAAAGTGCGGTAAACAAACATCTCGTGGAGCTCATAATCGAAGCAGAAAAGGAGGTCTTGAAGCGTAGGTTTTATAGACGTAGATCTTAATTCGTTGCTTTTCACGTTCGAGTTAGAGGTTTAGCGGCTTGGTTTGTTAGCGGGGTTAGATTTTAGACGAAATTAATGTTTTCATTTACCGTTCAGATTTAATTTCAGACCAAACAAAAGAGAAACTGCTTAGTTTTGAGGATATTGAAAATAACGGTAAATGGTATGTTTTGTTGGATAGATCTGCAAAAGTTCCTCGTTGTCTTACACTTGACATCTTTTCTTTGAAAAATTTCCTCGTGGACAAATTGGGTTAGCAAAAATTTCAGAATTACCGTGAACCCCTAATCCTATCTGCGATCGTCCTTATCTCATTCGAAATCTCATT
>JAODGF010000004.1:6920-7169 GCA_025464645.1 Methanosarcinales archaeon | reverse complement strand
CTTTCTTCAATTAAGAGACGCTAACGGAAGGCAACATTACCAATAGAATCCCAAAAGAGACACTAAAAATTGATTTAACCGTAACAATAAGTTATAATCCTCTTATTGGATCTTTATTCAAATATAAACTTGAAGATAATTATGAGATTGAATGGGGATCTCTAAAAAACTATCCAAATTTTAGCGATCATCCCGTTTTTAAATCTTGGAATAAGAGAAATAGGGAGTATTACATTCATAAAACTGGTA
>JAODGF010000004.1:2163-6868 GCA_025464645.1 Methanosarcinales archaeon | reverse complement strand
ACAACACCGAACGGAACCAGTATTAGCGCACCTGTGCCTTGTTCAAATGCTGGGATGGTCATGGCAAAACTTACGATTGCACCTAAAATCGCACCGCGTAGGACTGGATGCAAGTTTATGCCGTCTGCAATTCCAATTACAAACCCGATTAATGCCCTGTTATACACAATAGACAGCAGTATAAAGATACCAAATGGTGCTCCTGTGGCTGGATTCTCCATCTGACTCGAGGCGTAAGCGCAATACAGCCCGCATAACAATCCTATCGTGGTTGCGATTGCTATTCTTTTAACGTTCATTTTTATTTCAGGTAGTATGTTTTGGTTTAATAAAACTTTCGGTTTCAGCACAAAAACAACTCAAAATCTTCTCTTTTAGCATCTTTATATGTTCAACGGCTTCTGGTTCGCCACCTATATCCAACGGTGCTATACCCTCCATATCTGCTTCTACCAATGATTGCTCATAGGGAATGATTTCCAGCAGAGGAATGTTCATCTCTGCCAATTTAATTTCCACCTTCTTTACCATCTCTGAATCCGTAATTTTGTTTACCACTGCCATTATGTTATTTATACCAATATCCTCACCAAGCTTCTTTATTCTGCCTACCGTCTCCACAGACCTCATCCCAGGCTCTACTACGGTAAGCATCAAGTCAACCCCTTTTGCGGTTCCTCTACCTAAATGCTCTATCCCTGCTTCCATATCCATTATAACCATATTTTTTTTGAATAAGATATGCCGCAACAAGGAGCGAAGAAATGCATTCTCAGGGCATATGCATCCACTCCCTCCTTTCTCTATCGTCCCCATTACCAGCAATGTTACGCCATCCGGTCCTGATGCACCATAGCCCTCGATAATATCATCCACTTTTGGATTTAGTTTGTAGATGCCAGTCCCGGTGTAAGCACCCGTCCGCTCGAAAATCAAGTCTTTCAATTCTGATACTGGTGTAGGGTTATCCTTTATGCCCAGAGCAAATTTCAAGTTCATTGCAGGGTCGGCATCTACTGCGATTACACTATGCCCATCTCTTGCAAAAAGACGAGCAAGCGTGCCTGCAATGGTTGTTTTACCTACGCCACCTTTACCTGCAACCGCTATTTTCAGTTTCTTTTCCGCTATCACTTTTTCTTATTATTATATTACAACAAAATGTTTATAATTTAGTTACTCTATTGTTCATTAAAGAAGGAGGCGAAAGGGGGATGAAAGGTAAAGGGAAAGACGATGATGGAGACGAAGAAGAGAAGACGGCAGTATTGAGAGTAGCAGAGGCGTATCACCGAGATGCTGGCAGAGGAATAGCGAGGATAGATACCGAGACGATGCGTAAACTCGGTGTTGTAAGCGGAGATGTAATAGAAATAGAAGGTAAGAATATTGCTACTGCTATTGTATGGCCTGGCTATTCTCCTGACAGCAATAAATCAATAATACGCATAGATGGTAACATAAGGGGTAATGCCGGCGTTGCTATTGATGACCGCGTACGCGTAAGGAAGACGAAGGTGAAAGAAGCAAAAAGAGTTACGCTTGAGCCTACACAGCCTGTAAGAATCGCAGGCGGCGAGAGATACATAGCGAGGATATTGAAAGGACGCCCAATTACAAAAGGGCAGATCATAAGAGTAGAGATGCTTGGCAATCCTATTACTTTCGTCGTTACCAATACCGTTCCTTTAGGTACAGTAATACCACAAATAGATACTGAGATTGTGCTTCGTAAGCCGAGAGAAGAGGCGATAGGTGTTCCTCACGTGACTTATGAGGACATTGGCGGATTAAAGCGTGAGATAGGGATGATAAGGGAGATGATAGAGCTGCCGCTGAGACATCCTGAACTATTCGAGCGATTAGGGATAGACCCTCCAAAGGGCGTTCTCCTGCACGGACCGCCGGGAACTGGAAAGACATTAATAGCAAAAGCAGTGGCTACTGAGACCGATGCCAATTTCTATTCTATCTCCGGTCCCGAGATAATGAGCAAGTTTTATGGAGAGAGTGAGAAGCATCTGCGTGATATATTTGAGGAAGCGGGTAAAAACGCACCTTCTATTATCTTTATCGATGAATTGGATTCCATTGCGCCGAAGAGAGGCGAGACGACAGGGGAAGTGGAAAGAAGAGTAGTAGCTCAGCTCCTTTCTTTGATGGATGGGCTGGAATCAAGAGGGCAGGTAGTGGTAGTTGGCGCAACCAATAGAGTGAACGCACTGGATGAGGCATTACGAAGAGGGGGTCGCTTTGACCGTGAGATAGAAATAGGCATTCCGAACAGGGATGGTCGTGAAGAGATATTACAGGTGCATACGAGGGGGATGCCCCTGGCAGAGGACGTAAATCTTAAGGAACTTGCAGACCTCACGCATGGATTTGTTGGAGCAGACCTCGCTTCATTATGTAAAGAAGCAGCGATGCATGCACTACGAAAAATCCTACCAGAGATAGACATAGAGAAGGAGATACCACCGGAAGTGATGGAAAAGCTGAAGGTTACAAAAGAAGATTTCAGTGAAGCGTTGAAGAGTACAGAACCCTCTGCGCTACGCGAAGTCTTTGTAGAAGTGCCGAATGTGAAGTGGGATGACATAGGGGGTTTAGAGCAGGCGAAACAGGAATTAAAGGAAGTTGTGGAATGGCCACTTAAATATCCGGAGACTTTTGACAGGCTGAAAACAAAACCACCAAAAGGTATCCTCCTGTTTGGACCACCGGGTACTGGAAAGACGATGTTGGTGAAGGCGGTAGCGAATGCGACCGAAGCGAATTTCATTTCGATCAAAGGACCGGAACTGTTATCAAAATGGGTAGGCGAGTCAGAGAAGGCGGTTCGCGAGATTTTCAGGAAAGCGAAACAAGCTGCACCCTGTATTATCTTCCTCGATGAAATAGATTCAATTGCACCGGTGAGAGGCGGGGGCTATGACTCGCATGTAACAGAGCGAGTGGTATCACAGATGTTGACCGCGATGGATGGATTGGAGGAGCTAAAAGATGTGATTATCATAGCAGCGACAAATCGACCAGACATGGTGGACCCCGCTTTGCTAAGACCCGGGAGGCTTGACCGGCTGATTTATATACAACCGCCTGATAAAGAGGAGAGGAAGAGAATATTTGAGGTTCATCTGAGAGGAAAGCCGCTGGGAGACGACGTAGATATAGAGGAACTTGCGCAAAGAACAGATGGGTATGTCGGAGCCGATATAGCAGGAATTGTTAGAGAAGCGGTGATGAGTGCTTTACGCGAGTTTATCACCTCGGGGATAAGTGAGGAGCACGTGAAAGAAGCGATTAAGAACATAGTAATAAAGAAGAAGCATTTCGATGCGGCACTTAAGAGCGTAAGACCGACTGTAACACCTAAAGAGCAAGAGAGATTCGCAGAAAAGGCGGAGGATTTCGTGAAATACGCTTATGCATAAAACTTTCTTTCACAAAGAAAGTTTTATCAAAGAAACAGTTTTTCTTTTAGCACAGGTTCTTTTTTCTAAAAAGAGAAAGTGTAAAGAGAACAAGTGAAGAGAGATGGGAAAACATCAAAAGAGGATAGCGGCGCCACGTAGCTGGCGAATAGAAAGGAAAACCGCATACTGGACAGTAAAACCCAGACCTGGACCGCATCCCGGGGATAGAAGCATGCCTTTACTCTTGATCATAAGGGACATGTTGAAGTTAGCGGATAATAGTAAGGAAGCGAAAAGGATATTGAATGAAGGAGAGGTGATAGTCAATGGAAGAGTGAGAAAAGACCTGAAGTTCCCTGTTGGCATCTTTGACATCCTTTCCATTCCACGCATTAAAGAGAATTATATGGTTCTGTTAGACAAAAAGGGGAAATTATCGCTGGTGAAGATAGGGGAGGAAGAAGCGTCCAGGAAACTGTGTCGTGTGAATGGGAAGAGAATGCTAAAAGGAGGACAGACACAATTGAACCTGCATGATGGCAGGAACATTCTTTTAGGAGAAGAGCTCGTGGAAAAGATAAAAACGAAGGATTCATTGATGCTCTCACTTCCTGATTCCGAAATCTTGCAGCATTTTTCATATAAAGAAGGGAGTAAGGTGATGGTGATAGGCGGTAAGCATTCTGCTCAAATTGGTGAAATAGAGGAGATAAGAATAGTGCAAAGTCCACAGTCAAATGTGGTAAAGATAAAACTCCCGGAAGGTGAAGAAAGTTTCGAGACCTTAGATGATTATGTCTTTGTGGTGGGGGAAGAAAAAATAGAAATACCGGGGTTTAAATAAATCCTAAAACCAAAATCCTGATGACCAAAACAAACTTTGTAAAAACTAGATAGTATAGCGAAAGGGAGAAAAAAATGACTGCAAATCCGATGAGAAGAATAGAGATCGATAAAGTAGTGATAAATATGGCAGTAGGGGAGAGTGGAGAGAAGTTAGTAAAAGCGGAGAAGCTTTTAGAACGCATTGCAGGTCAAAAACCGATTAAACGGCTGGCTAAAAGAACCATACAACCACTTGGTATAAAAAAGGGCGAAGCTATTGCCTGTAAAGTCACGCTGAGGGGTGAACGAGCAAAAGAATTCCTCAAGCGATGTTTTAAAATACAGAATAAACTCCTTATGAGTCAATTTGACACCTATGGCAATTTCTCTTTTGGCATCGCCGAACACACGGACTTTGGCATCCGTTACGACCCTAAAGTAGGAATATATGGAATGGATGTTTC
>JAODGF010000004.1:0-2061 GCA_025464645.1 Methanosarcinales archaeon | reverse complement strand
GGGATTATCACATGTGAGATTTTAAGAAGAGAGATAAAAGAAGTAATCGAAAGAACAGGGGTGGATAAAGTATTTTTTGTGCTGCATGAGACAAGCAATCCAGCGATAAATGCACTAAGTAGAAGGGTAAACAAGAGGTTTTTGAGCGAGCTGGCGGAAAGCGATATAAAAATAAAAGAAAAGACGATTACGCAGATAGAGAAGGAAATTCGTGAATATGGTATCAGGAATGCAATGATTATCAAAGTGATGGAGTTGAGAATGCATGACTGCCCTGATAAACTCCTGGTAGAGATTGAGGAGGGCATAAAAAAGATGAGTCCCATAGTTAATTTCGTTTTATTGGGATACGGGTTATGCGGAAGTACAGCAAGCGAGATGGAAAGAGTAATCAAAGAAGCAGATGTGCCCGTGGTAATCCCGAGAGACAAAAGGGGGGAACTGTTGAACAATTGCATAGAGATTGCGCTTGGCAGGGAGCGGGTTCGGGAGTTGCTACGAGAAGAAATAGGAACCTTTTTCATGACCCCTGCGGGAGCATCAATCATAAAGGAGCCTCAGGTAATCCTGGAATCAACTATTGGTATTATAGCGGGGAAGATGAACAGAAGTGCTACTACTGATACACCGCAGATAATAAAACTCATGCGGAACCATTACCGAAGGGTTGTGAAGATATGCTATTCCGAAGCTGATGAGAAAGACAGAGAATATTCAAAGACGGTTGAAAAGTTCGCTAAGGAATTTGGGCTTGAGATAAAAATGGAGAAGGGAACGTCGAAAATCATACTTGAGGCGTTGGAGAGAGGTCTTGATTTGCAAAGGGAAGCGAATACATAACTTTAACCACATAGTAAAATGCAAAGAGGGAGTTGAAGGTAAGTAATACCAAAACTATTTAAATAGCAAGGAATATTTGCATTGTGAAACAAGTTGTGTCGGTAACTTTCGGGATCTGCGATATCTATGAAAACGCCCCCTTTCGGTGACACTTGACGAATTCATAGAAATGGAAGTACGCCTGCGTTCAAATCCAATAGAAGTAAAAAGGCGTGTTCTTGAGGATATCCGGGCTGATCTCCTTGATAAGGGAGAGCAAGACTTCCATCGTCCACCTTTTATCGGGCGATGAGACAAACAGACCTGCACCAGTTCTTATCTGAGGCAAAATACTCGTGGTTCAAGGTCAGAGGAATTATGATTCCGAATGATTATTCTGTATCTGACGAGCGGTTATCTAATAGCGGAATACGTGAAGAAAGAACTTCCGTCTTCGGACCCCCGGAGAGAATACACGGTCATAGCAGTTCCGCCCTGGTGCAAGGACGATGTGCTAATAACAATTTTTGAAACGAACGTGGGACATAAGCGGATGTTTGTAAAGTGGCTAACCAAAGAGCAAAGGGCAGCACTGCCAAAAGATGCGAAAAACGTTGCGGACATCGTTATTAAAGAAGATCAGAAAACGGGAGAGAGGGAAGGAATAGTTGTGGCTTTTGACTGGAACAAGGCATTTGAAGAGAGTGGTACAAACGCAACTGACTTAAGAGACTTTGGAACCTATAAATGGTGGTGGGCGAGACTGAAAATGGATTTGTGGATGATAGATTATCTGGACAGACCGGAAACTCTCGTTTCCACACTAAAAAGGTTTACAGTAGAAAGCCCCGGCGAAATAGAAAAGCTTAAGAGTGCTGGCGTAAATCCGTTAGTCGAACTGGGCATCATGCCTGGACCCACAGAAAAAACGCCATCAATTCCCTTAGCCGGCGTTATAGCAGCCGTAGCCATAGCTGGTGTTATTGCACATGCTGTGACAAGAACAAAAAGGAAATGAGCAGAAGCACAGGCAAGAAGTTGGACAGAGGATACAAAGATGAAAGCAATTCTTGCACTTGGAGACGGGTGTTGGTCGCTTCTTGTCATCTTATCTTTTTCTCCTCTCATCAATTTTTCCTTTTTTTAGCCTGTCAAGAATCATTTTATAATTTTCGTTTTCAAGGTTTAGGATTTTAGGATTTTAGGATTTCTGTTTATGCACGCCTCCAAAAACGCCTTAAA
>JAODGF010000126.1:3189-7207 GCA_025464645.1 Methanosarcinales archaeon | reverse complement strand
AGTCCAAAAGTCGTTGAACCCCTATACGAATCATGGTCAGACTGGAAAATCATCTGTGAACTTGGTAAGAAGCTGGGTTACGCCGAATACTTCCCGTGGAAAACGAGGGAAGAAGCCATTGACTACGAGTTAGAGCCGCTTGGTATCACCTGTGAGCAGCTCAGGGCTCATCCAGAAGGGATAACCATCGCTCTTCCTCCTCTAATGTACAAAAAATTCAGTGGATTTTTTGGCGGGATCTTGCGGAGCATACTCAAAATGACGAAGTTTAAGGACTATCCTGAGATGTACAGAAAATATGAAAGCTTTTTAGGAGGGTTTTTGACACCGTCCAGGAAAGTAGAGCTCTATTCAGAGCGATTGGAAGCGCTGGGCTATGATCCACTGCCGGTGTACAGGGAGCCGGCTGAAAGCCCTGTTTCTCGACCTGACATAGCTAAAGAATACCCGCTCATATTGACAACAGGGACGAAATTGGAGATGTACACGCACTCCATGATGCGTAACATTCCTTCGCTCAGCGAGCTATTTCCAGAGAATCTGCTGGAAATCAATCCCGGGACAGCAGCAAAACTTGGTATCGAAGATGGTAATGTTGTAAAGGTTGAATCATCAAGAGGCGGTATCAAGTGCAAGGCTAAAGTAACGGAGTGTATCGATCCGCGAGTTGTTCATCTCTATCATGGATTTGCGGAGTGCAATTGTAACGTATTGACTGACCATAAAGCTTGCGACCCTGTCACTGGATCTACTGGGCTGAAATCGTTGTTGTGTAAGGTGGAGAAAATCTAAAAATAAAGGTCAGTGTTCCCGAAGCCCGACGCGGGCAAGGCGGCAGGGAAATGAAAAGGAAGATAACTAAAAAGAAAATCACGGTATTAACTGTATTGCTTGTGATCAGCATTATTTTAGGATATGCCATCTTAGAGTCAGCCTCTTTCCCAGGAAAAATTACTACCTCTGAATACAAAGTAACGACAGAGGGGGTCAAATCGACATTCCACGAAGGCGTGATCTACCGTTATCCTGGAATGGTCCCACTTCTTTCAGTCTCAGGGGACCATTATGAAATGGGGCTTCAGTATGGGGTACTTCTGCGACCAGAGGTTATGAAAGCTCTTGAATCTTATGAGAAAATCTTGAGACGGGAAGCTAAGGAAGAAGGTATCCCCTACCCTATCCTTAGTGCCGTATTGAAATACAAGGCGAAAAAGTTGTCCAAGAGTTTACCCGATAGGTTTTTAGAGGAAATAAAGGGGGTTTCTAAAGGCTCGGGAGCCCCAGAAGATGCTATAATCACGATAAGCTTGTTTTACGATGTAAGTATGGCAACGGGCTGTACCGGCATACTCATGAGAGGTGAGAATGGCACCATTATTCACGCACGGAATAATGACTGGTTTGAGGGTGAAGAGCTTGGAAAATTAACTGTGGTCGTCAGGTACAATGCCACTGGATACAATTCTGTTACCCACATAGACTATCCGCTCTGGATGGGGGTGGAGACCGGATACAACGATAGGGGACTGGCTTTCTCCGAGGAGACCTATGGCGTTAAAGAACCAAACCCCAATGGTTTCTCCATAGTGTATTTGGCACGGATTGCACTGGAGGAGTGCTCAACCCTTGACGAAGTTTACCGGCTATTCGGTCGCTATTCGGCAATTGGCGGCTACGGTACTGTCTGGAGCGACCGTGATGAAGGAAGAGGTGTGGTTGTAGAGCTTACACCAACAGCATGGGCTGTTAAGGAGATGGAAGGCTCTATATTGTGGAATTTTAATCACATTTATGACCCTGAGTTACGCAAACAACAGCGTGCCAAAACTAATATAGACGGTTGGAATTGGGATCGCGAGGAGATAGCCTCTGCCTTTCCCATGAAACCCGAATACGAAATCAAAGATGCAGTCAAGTTTTTGAGGGCTCAGAAAGCTCCCGATGTACATGGTGATTTCTCACGACCTCCAGAACTTTTTATGGAGGCTGTCCCGATTAAACCAGCCGTAGAGGAAGCCGCCAGGATTAGAAACATGCTTGTGAGCAGAGAGGAAAAATTGCAGGCATATGTCGACTTAGCCCAAAAGTATAAAGATGATGCTAACACCTATTTCTTGGTTGCATATCATAGTTTCCAGCAATCCAGGTGGGACATGTTTGCCGACTACGCCGAGAAAGCCTATTCAATGAAGCCTTTTGTAACTGAATACAAACTGTTTGCAGGAATAGCAGCCTATCAACAGAAGGAACCGGACAGGGCAATAAAACTCTTGGAAAGCATTGAATTTTCTGAGCTACACCCCTGGCAGGAAATCTACAGACTGAGGATGTTAGAAAAGGCATGGGCTTCGAAAAATCCGGAGATATCTAACCAATATAACGCACAAAAACAGGCGATTCTGGACAGATACGATGCTCACTTGTATTATGAGAAGGAGATTGCTCCGCTATTTGAGGAACTTGATACAGGGGGTAAAGAAAAATGAGTATACCCTTCTCAAAACTCTCAAGCCCATGGCTCTTCTTTGCACTGACTTTTGGCTGGACCTGGCTTTTCTGGATACCGGCTGTGCTTTTGGGTCGGAATGTTATGGAGTTTCCAGTTGTACTTTTGCTTGTGCTCGGCGGAGTTGGTCCCGCCCTGGCTGGTATCCTACTGACCTACCTCACGAAAGACCGGGAGGGGCGGCGTGATTACTGGCTGCGCGTGATTGATTTTAAGCGGATTAGCCTGAGATGGTATGCTTTGATCTTACTCGTATTCCCTATTCTTAATGCCATAGCCATCTTATTGGACGTTTTCGCAGGCGGAAGCATGCCTCAATTTGAAACTGCTATGCGCCTTTTGTCTCAACCTTTGACAATCTTGCCCTTTGTGATTTACATCTTTATTTTCGGTCCTCTCCCTGAAGAACTCGGTTGGCGTGGTTATGCACTCGACCATTTGCAGGCGAAATGGAGTGCTTTGATTTCCAGCCTCTACCTCGGAATGATATGGGCGTTGTGGCATTTTCCACTCTTCTTTATGAAGGGCTTTTACCATCATGAAGAGCTAGGCTTTGGCACGCTGGGCTTTTGGTTATTTTGCATCTCCGTCATCGCTATTGCTGTCCTAATCACCTGGATTTACAACAACAATGGGCGCAGCACCCTGTCCGCCGTGTTGGTCCACTTCATGTGTAACCTTACTGGGAATCTTTTCCCACTTGCGGATCAGGGAGAAGTCTATAAAACCTTATTGCTCATCACAACAGCATTAGCAGTCACAATCATCTGGGGACCAAAGACATTAACTCGCCAGCAAGACTCATAAAAGAGTTAAGGGTGATGCATTTGAGACATGTGAAAAACTGGATTTTTTAAACCCAAGTCATGGGATGGCTCATATAAAGAATCTAAGAAAAGTAAAGAAGAAGGGAATAAATGAATTTCTTAAATGGAGAAAATACTGGTATGCAAAGCCAGAATGAAAATTTGGAGGAGTTCGGAACTCTGCGGTTGCTTCGCAACCTTGCCCTTCGAGTCATACAACAACGGATAAAAGGCTTCGCTACGCTTCATCCAAATCCGCCTATGACGGGCTTCTTTTATCTGCAAAACGTTATCGGAAATTGCCACAGGGTGAACATAAACATGAATAAAGTTGATATTTCAAAAATCGCTGCTAAATATGAAGATTATTCGTCTGTTCAAAGATCCGCAGCAGAGGTGCTTTTGAAGCTCTTAGAAATTGTGTGTAGAGATGACGTTCTGGATTTAGGGTGTGGCATTGGCAATCTGACAAGAAAAATAAGAGAAATGACCAGCTGAAAAAGTTGCTAAATTAAATAAAGGAAACACGTATCAATTAAATAAAATCGTGAGTGGATGATAAAATGTATCCCTTGATAATAGGAGCCATTCAAATAATCCCCGCCATTATCTTAATATTATATGGCTTGGTCAAACAGAGGCGATGGCAGCCGTATTTCGATATGCTATTGATAACACTTCCTGCAATTCTTTTTTACGGAATGCT
>JAODGF010000126.1:0-3131 GCA_025464645.1 Methanosarcinales archaeon | reverse complement strand
CTGTTTCGCGGCGTATTTTTCTTATTCGCATATAAAAATACCGAAAATTTACCGCTGGCATATATCGTCTCGATGATGGTCGCGTTCGCATGGCACCCTGAATTTACGCTGTTCAGAATGATTCCTGTTTTCGTTCAGGGAACTTTACTGTGTTATCTCTTATACAAGTCAAAGAATATTCACGGCGCGTGGATAAGTCACGGAATTAATAGAACTTCGGGTTCTGTCGTGGCACAATTGTTGATGGGATTGTAAAGTAATAAAGAGAACATTGCATTTGGTTGGGACGAGGTATTGGTATAATAAGATTAAATAAAAAGAGATAAATGAAGTAAATAACGATGCCTATCCACTACCAACCAGTTGAATGCAAGTCCTTTCTGCATCACTTCGACAAGAAGTTCTTACCGTTCAGTTGGGGTGCGAACCCTTACCGCGGCTGTGAACATTCCTGCCTATACTGCTTTGCACGCTACACGCACGAATACCTTGGATACAATTCCGGCGTGGATTTCGATACCAAGATTCTCGTGAAAGCGAATGCGGCAGGAGTTCTGGAAAAGGAATTATCACGCCCGGGATGGAAGGGAGATATTGTAAATCTTGGTTCAGTCAGTGATCCATATCAGCCGGCAGAGAAGAAATTTGAAATCACGCAGCAAGTCCTTAAGATTTTCGCGAAACACAAAAATCCGCTATTCGTGGGAACAAAATCGAATCTGATTTTGCGCGATATTGACTTGCTCTCGTTGATGGCAAGACGCACGACGTTAATCGTTTACTTTACGATAACAACGCTGGACGAGAACATTAGGCGTAAAATCGAGCCAAGAGCCGCCTCAACTGAAGAACGCCTCGATGCCGTGAAACAATTGTCAGATGCGGGTGTAACAGTTGGCATATTATTTATGCCGATATTTCCGTATTTAAACGATGACTTCGAGAGCATAAACGGCTTGGTAAAAGCGGTAAATAATGCTGGAGCGAAAGATTTGGTCCTGGGAGTTTTGGTCTTGCGGGCATCATGTAGAAACCGCGTTTTGTCCTTCATCGACGAAGAGTTTCCTGAATTGCTGCCAAAATATCTCGCACTTTATAAGACAGCGTACGCTCCAAAGGACTACACCAGGAAAATCTACCGGGCTGTTGAAACTGCACGGAGGAAATGCGGCTTTAAAACGTTTGAAATGCCTGTGCTCCGCGAAAAACAGATGACACTTGAGGTGTAGGTAAAAATAAAATGCCGAAACATATTTATTGCTAGGATATGGATATGAAATGAGGTGAAAGAAAAATGGAAATGCCAAATTTATCGGAAGAAGAGAAAAGGGGGATGATGCGCGACGCCGAATTATTTGACTGGTCGGCTCGGTCATCTAACACGGTGTATGAAGTTCGCTATCGCTCACCGAATTGAAGGTGTTGGAAAAGGTATGGGCTTCGAGAAATCTGGAGATTTCTGACCAATATAACGCAAAAAACTGTTTTCTTACCGTTAAAGTTAGGGACGATGTGGTTTTACATAGGTCTCCCTATTGGTTTATTAGGATTAATCATGTACACGTACACGATAGTCACGGTGAATTTTGCCACTACTCCACTTGATGAACCCGTTACCAGGGGGCTGTATCGTTATTCACGAAATCCGCAGTATCTCACCGAATTTTTGATGTTTATAGGTGTGAGTATAGCTTCAGCTTCATGGCTTTTTCTATTTTTTTCGATTGTATATTCAATTTCCATGCTTAGTTTCGCGAGTACTGAAGAACGGTTCTGCCTTGAGAAGTACGGCAATGCCTATCGCGAATATATGGATAGAACACCGAGATATATAGAGGGAAATCGGAGAAAAAGTGATTAATATTCGTCTGTCGTTTTATTTGCGAGACGCTGTGCGCATTGAAAATATACGCAAGGTATTTATGTACCCTTATCTATCTAAAAGTCAGTAGGGAAAATGAAAAAATATGACTCCAGGACAACACCCTGGCAAATAAACGAACAAGACTTCCCCCGTGACGGGGATTCTGTGGAGAAATTAAAATTCTTGCTACGATATGCGATCCTTGCGCCTTCCAGCCACAACACACAACCCTGGAAATTCTCAGTTGGCAAAGACGAAATTCAGGTCTTCATAGACAGGACCCGATGGTTGAAGGTAGCCGACCCGGACCAGCGAGAGTTGTATATTAGCGTAGGCTGTGCATTGGAGAACCTGCTGATTGCCGCCGAGCATTTTGGATATGGACATCAAGTAGCTTATTTTCCCAAGCCAGCCAACGAGGAGCTGGCTGTCACAGTCAAATTCATGCCACATGGCGAACCATCGCCCTTTCGAGAGCCAGCATTATTCGAGGCAATTTTCAGTCGGCAGACCAACCGAAAAGTCTACGAAGAACGTCCCATTCCACAGAGCGATCTACAACATCTACGGAATTATTGCGTTGAAGAGGGCATCTGGCTACACATGACCGACGATATAGAGATCAAACGGAAGGTTGACGAGTTGATCGTTCGTGGCGATGCCATTCAGTTTTCCGACCCNNGAAGTGCTCATGAGTGCACCGGTTCTGGCTGCTATCAGCTCAGAAGTGAACAATAGGGAGTCGCAGGTCAAGGTCGGACAGGTTTTTGAGCGGGTCTGCTTAGCTGCTACTATACTTGGAATTCGTGTACATCCTATGAGTCAAATTCTGGAAATTCCAGAACTGAAGGCTGAGGTAGCGAAGCTAATTCCAACGCCGAATGTGGTTCCTCAACACACTTTCCGGTTGGGATATGCTGAGCCGGAGAAGGGGCATACACCAAGGCGGCAATTAGATGAGGTTCTGGTAGAGAGAATGTGAAAAAAAATACTTCAAACTTCTGACAGGATGCAGTCGGACTCTCTTATAGCTAAAACTCCTCATATCGAAGATATAAATCGTGCATGTAATTCCTACCCCTTTAGTTAGTTAAATGAAGACGCTATACACCATTGCAAAAATACGCAAGCTATTTATATACCCTCATCTATCTCAAAGTCAGGAAGGGAAAAATGATTGAGAAGGTTCAGTTAAAGGGAGGTATATGCGAACTTAACTTCGGATATACTGCCAAAACGGTGGTATATACGAACTCGAGTTCGGATA
>JAODGF010000125.1 GCA_025464645.1 Methanosarcinales archaeon | reverse complement strand
ATACTTCGGGCAGGTCTTCAAGCCCGAAGCTCTCGATATAAAGCTCGATAGCTCCTTTGAGATTCCTCTCCGCTTCCACAAGAGATTCGCCCTGTGATGTCACACCAGGTTCGGGACACCTTGCCACAAAGAAAGCCTTTAAAAAAGGTTTGATCCAAAAATGGTTTTCCGATACCGCTTAAAGAAATGAAAAAACGGTTGTTAATCAAACGGTTTTAGCCTCCTCCATAAAAATGATATAAAAACCGGTTTTTTAAGTTAGTATTTCACGTATATTTATGGCTATTTTTTTCTCAAATTGTAAAGGATAAAGGAAAGAATTTTTAGTTAGTAAAGGCAAAATAAAAAAGATTGAGGTGGAAGAAGACATGGAGAAAATTACTGAGTGGAAGGAATGGCTTGAACGCGAGAGGGCACGAAAGGATAAATCCTTTGCGGTACACTGGCAATCGCCGATACCCGCGGGAGAGCGAGCGAAGTTCAGGGGTCTCGAATATTACCCCCCTGACGCTGATTATCGGTTCGAGCTCGAACTTCATGAGCACAACGATAAAAAGCTGTTACAAATTGAAGACACGGGTGGCAATATCCGTAACTTCCTGCGCTGGGGCGAATTTCGATTCAAAGTGGATGATGAGGAATGCACACTTCAGGCGTATAAGAGCGACCCTCGTGAGGAACGGCTGTTTATTCCGTTCAAGGACGCAACCAGTGGTAAGGAGACCTACGGAGCGGGGCGGTATATTGACCTCGATTATGAGAGAGACCGCACACCGGAAGGGAAATGGATTCTTGACTTCAATAAAGCTTATAATCCGTGGTGCGCATACAGTAAAAACTATGTTTGCCCCTTTGTGCCGCCAGAGAACTGGCTTAAAGTGGCTATTCGCGCCGGCGAGAAGAAATTTAAAGCGCAAAAGTTTCATTCATGATATCTACGGCAGTATGTTTTTCATTTCTTACTAATCCATTTCGAAGATAGCACCTTGCAGGCAATTTTCTATACATGCTCGGCACCTACCAGTATCACTATAACACCTGCTGTAATCTATTACCGCTTTTTCATTCACGATTTCGATTGCATTTACTTCACAGACACTGAGACACTCTCTACATCCTGTACATCGCTTCTGCTCTACGACAGGGATTCCCATTTTTGTTCAAAAATCAAAAAATTTTTAAAGTGAGATAAATAAATTATATAAAATGACATGATAATTGCCGAAATTACTGTTATTCCAATAGGCACAAAAACACCAGGCGTGAGTAAATACGTGGCAAAAGCAGTGGATGCCTTGAAAGAATTAGGATTGAAACCAGAGCTTACAGCTATGAGCACGATATTTGAAGCAGAAGACATCTCTGTAATTTTAAACGCATTCGAGGCTGTGCATGAATCTGTTTTCGAGCAGGGTGCTGAAAGAGTTGTTACAACTCTGAGGATAGATGAGAGAAGGGATAAAGAAGGGTCGATAAAACAGAAGATGCGCTCAGTCGTATCAGCTCGCGATTCGATGTGATTTTGATCAAATCAATCAAACAGTAAAACAATAAAAAAGTAAAAAAAATAAAAAAGAGACTTAAGCCCCTTTTCTCAATTCCTTACTTCTCCCGCGCAAAGGCAACCCAGGTCTCCGTTGTTGAAACGTCCCTGCTCTGGTGGAGGAAGTCCATTATCACTTTTGGGTCTTCCGCCTCATAAATCCATACCGCGTCATATCTGCCCAGCGTATGATACACTTGCAGGAACTTGACGCCTGTGGGCGGATTTTTAAGTATCTCGTCACCAAATTTCCTCGCATCTTCCACCATGCCTGGATTGACTCTCACGCACGTTATGAACAACATCTCTTTTTTTACACCTCCTGACATTTATTATATAATAATCTAAGTATATAAAGTTATGCTTTTGAGCTATTTGAGCAGTAGTAACTTAGACTGCCTTATACACGGTAATAAAAGCAAGACCCATAACTAATACCCCAAGACCAATTTCCAGCCAGACCGATTTGGTTTTTAATGAGACCGCACTTCCAAGCCTTGCTCCTACCATTGAACCAATGAGCGCAAAAATCGCCGGCAGCCAGATTATATCACCCCGGGACCAAAATATTATTGCTGCACCTATACATGTAAAAATCGTTACACATAAGGAGGTTGCAATTGCTCTATGGATATCGCACCCTATGGCTTTTAAAAAAGCGGGAAATAGAGAACCCGGACTCCCGCCGCGAATAGCTGATATTAAGCTAAGGAAAAAAGAAGATGCGAAAGCACTCTTATGCGTAAGATTTATTTTATGAGCAAGTGTGGGCACAATTCGGTCTAAAAATAGCCCTAATACAATTACAAGAGAAAGGGCAACGAAAATGACTGCTAAAATTAACGTTGGGATTAAACCCGCGAGAAATGCCCCTATCATAGCTCCAAAAATACCTCCTAACCCTAAATAAATCGCTTTCTCTTTATCTATATTCCTCCATTGGCTCACTGCGCCCACTAATGATGAGAAAGGCACGATAAATAAGTTGATTCCAAAAGCACTGAGTAAAGGCAAACCTGCGAGATTAAGTAAAGGTATCCTAACGGCACCGCCGCCGATTCCAAACATACCACTCATAAATCCCGCGAAAAGACCGATACAGATGTAAATGACGATCAGTGTAATTTGAGGCATTACTCAGTGGTAGATAATTCTATTTCCGCTCTCCTTTACGAAATGACCTAACCTGTTCAAGCACCGCTGGATAGTCGGCAAATAGAGCACCCAAATCTACTGTTCCAACCAGGTCAAAAATGCCCAAAGCAGCCACTGCGTCCCCTTTTCTATTTCTAATTGGAACGACAACCACCGGTACACCTGCATACTTACCCTTAAGAAGATTGGTGTGTATCTCCCGATTCTCCTTCAGTACTTGCTCTAATACTGGACCGGTGTATTCAAAGTCTATAATTTCTCCTTTTTCCACTCTTACACCCTTTTTATTCCTGCTTCGCATTGCTACGGGCATTACAAACAAGTCATTAACCGCTTTCGCTATCGGCGCGATTTGTTCTGCCGTTGCATCCTCATTTACCACTATACTCAACTCTTTTTCTTCCATTTTTTTTACACCTTTTTATCCTTGAAGAGAATTATTATTTTCATTCCTTTTAATTTTTTCCATGTCAGTCATCACATAAATCGAAAGGAGAGAAGGTAAAGATGAAAGAGGCAATGTTCTATGAGAAACTGGAAGAGAATGCGGTTAGATGTCATCTATGTCCTCATCATTGCAAGATAAACGAATCGAAGAGGGGGATATGTGGAGTCAGGGAAAACAGGGATGGTATCCTTTACAGCCTGGTTTACGGTAAGGTAGTTGCGCAAGGGATTGACCCAATAGAGAAGAAACCTCTCTTTCATTTTCATCCCGGCTCTGAGGCATACTCAATTGCTACGGTTGGCTGTAATTTCAGATGCAAGAACTGCCAGAACTTCCATATCTCCCAGATGCCAAAAGAAGGTGATAAACGGATTGAAGGGGAAGATGCATCGCCTGAAGAGATTGTTGCAGCAGCCAGGCAATACGGTTGTAGGACCATCGCCTACACCTACACCGAACCGACCATCTTTTTCGAGTTCGCTTATGACACCGCCCGACTGGCGCAGAAAGAGGGGATATGCAACACCTTTATCACAAACGGGCATATTACGGAAGAAGCGATACGCACGCTCGCACCTTATTTAGATGCGGTAAATGTAGACCTGAAGGGATTATCAGAAGAGATGTATCGGAAAAATTGCGGTGGGCACCTGCAACCCGTCCTGGATGCGATAAAGCTCTACAAGAGTTTGGGCGTTTGGGTTGAAGTAACCACGCTGGTTATACCAACGTTGAACGATTCGGAGGAGGAGTTCAGAGGGATTGCCGAATTCATCAAAAGTGTGGGCATGGACATCCCATGGCATATCTCTCAGTTCTATCCCGCATATAAACTACTTGATCTCCCCCCAACACCTGTTACTACCCTGCGAAAAGCGCGTGAAATTGGGCTGGATGTGGGATTAAGATACGTGTACGAGGGCAATGTTCCGGGAGAGGGAGGGGAGAATACTTACTGCTATCAATGCGGAGAGCTGCTAATCAGGCGCTATGGATTCCGGATTCTGAAGAATAAAATTCGGGATTCAAGATGTCCAAATTGTGGTGCAAAGATAGATGGGATATTGTAAGTTATTTTTATATGGATTTGTAACTTATTTTATAGCATGGTCAAGTGTCCAAAATGTGGCAGGGAAATAAAAGGATATGAGGAGGGATGGGAGTGTTGCCCTTACTGCGGGGCAAGGTTATTCGTTGATTGCCCTTACTGCGACCAGCAGGTTGAGGAAGCGTGGAGCTACTGCCCCTACTGTGGGAAACCCGTGCCGAAAGAATAAAAGTTTCCCTATTAGGTGACAAAGGGTATTCTGACACATCCTTTCGTTCTTAGCGTATGCCGGGTTTGCAACGTTTGGGGTTCTTATATACCTAAAAGGAACAGGGGCAACCCAATTACGATTGCAAATAGAAGATTGAATAACTTTATCAAGACCGAATCTTTTATCGTGTAAGAGAACAGAGGCAGCATTCCGTGTCCGTCTTGCACAATGGAACTGGTGAGCAGTATTGAGAAGGGGATGAGCCCGCTTGCAAACATCATCACAAAAATCATGTGCGGACCCGACTCAGGTATTAGTCCCACAAGCGCGCAAATCAGCAATATCAATATCATATTCGCCCTGATAAAACCTTCCAAATCCCAATACTGAAGTCCAAAGCTAATGAAAAGCAGCGCGAAAAACGTCCAGAGAAATACCTGCCACAGGTGCTTTTTTACTATATGTTCCCACATATGCTCCTTAAGGTAATGCTCTGGTACGGTTGCCACAATAAATGCAGTTATCAACAGCAAAGAAAGGAGCGTTATCCTCTGCCAATTCCACGTCTGTGGTCCCACTATCCCCATTCCTATCCCAACGAGAAGGCTAAAAAGAAAGGAAAGAAGGGCGTATCGGGGCAAAGAAAGCTTAGGAAATTTCTTTAATTCTTCTGGCGCGAAGCAGCGACACTCTTCTTTATGAATCTTTTGTAACGTGCATTCCTGACAGGGAACTATTTTAAATATAGACGCTGCTTTATCTGCTATTCGGGCACCTATAATACCCAGTATAAACAATACCGCAAAAAGGAACACTGCCTCTTTAGGAAAAAGCGCGAGCATCACAAACGCTTCATCCCCCGAGGTTGCAATCATTCCCCCTACAATAGCGCCAAATGATAACAACCCGTGGACATAAAAGGAGACGTTCGCAAATGCACCTAAGCAGCCGGGTGTTGCGCCGAGGAAAGAAGCAATAGCGTATTGTCGGCTTCTCCCCCCTTTCAACGCCTTCTCCATATTCCCTTTTGTTAAGACGTTTATATAATCAACGATAAGCATCATTACAAAGACAAATATGGTTATCATAACCGAATGATTGATGACAGATGATAGTTCATCCATTTTTCTCCAACTGCTATGAATGATTTAACGTATTTTATATCATTTATTTCTTCCTGTATCCTCTCCTTTCCTCCACTGTAAGCCAGAAGATTTTTTCCCGGTATTTAACCTTCTTTATTTTTCCGCTTTTCGCCAGCCTCGTTAAACTGTCGTGAACACCTCTTTCCTCTACCTCGAATTTTTTAAGCGTTTCTATAACCTGCTCCTCACGCATTGGATGCCGTCTTATTATGGCTAAAATAGCATCTTCGGGGTTTGTGAATCCCTCGATAGAAAATTCTCCCGTCTCTTCCGCGGTAATATCCACTACATTAACATCACTGAGAATCGCATGTGCTAATACGATGCTCTCTTTATCAGGCGGCACAGCCCACGGTTCCGCTGGTGGTCTTATCGGAACATTTATATACGTTCGATTGGGCTCTATAAGGCTAAGCCGGCTTTTTATCGCTTCCAATTCCTTGGCTGAGTCATTGAGCCCCTTTACCAGCATGACTTCTACCCATATCTCACCATCATATTCTTGCCTGAACTTTTCCATACCTTCGACAACCGCTTCAAAATCTATCCCACGGTGCGGTCTGTTTATCCGTCTGAATGTTTCGGCAGTGCCTGCGTCAAGCGATGGCATAACAACGTCTGCTTCCGAGAGGTCGATTCTTACGTCTTCTCGATAGAGAAGCGAACCGTTGGTATCAACCGCTGTGGGTACATTTGCTATCTCTTTGGTCTTCCTGATTAGCCAACCGAGGCTTTTACATAAAGTCGGTTCCCCTTCGCCTACGAAGGTGACAAAATCTATTTCGCTGTGGCTGCTTTCTGCTTCTATTGCCCTTTTGATTTCGCTCAATATCTCTTCCGGAGGGAAGAAGTCTGCACGCTGAATGGTCATGTGCGTTGTCCTGCCAAGCTGGCAGTACACACAGGAATAGTCACAGGTTTTGAATGGAATTGGACTAACACCTAAAGAG
>JAODGF010000019.1 GCA_025464645.1 Methanosarcinales archaeon | reverse complement strand
TTTCGATTGGTGGAATTGGTATTAATAATGAGTTAACCACATCTTTTGTTATTCCAGTTTGTGCAGCACCTGTAATCTTCCTTTGAATTTGAATCTGCCCTGCGGCGCTCTGCAAAAATGAGAAAACATAGTAAGGCTCTATGTTATCTTTTAAACGAACTAAGAACACATGCTCATTTATATTACATTCATCATACGGAAAGTTTAAGGGAACAATCCCTACTTTACCTGTGGTAGCCCCATCTTTTACTACAAGGATATCCAGAGGTTTTATAGACGTTTTGCTATATTTTTTATGGAAATCCAAAGGAATGTACTTTAAATCTTTTGTTTTGATTGTTCCATCAGCATTGATGTGTTCTCCCCCTAAACTTGGAACTCCATTTTCAATACTTCTAACTCCTCCCTTTGGTCGCTGGCCGCTCATAATTGTGCTTGTTATTTCTTTTAACGGTAATATGTCGTCCCTTCCTCCCAATTCTTTAATAAGTTCTTTAAATCGTGGCAGATAGTAAAAAGGGTCGTGTCTCTTCCCTTCTTTCAAATCCTTCACCGTAACAACAAAAGTCTTCTTCTCCACAATCTCTGGAATTCCTATGCCCAGCTTGTCCAAAACATAATCGTTTATCCCGGCAAGTAAATCTTCAGCCTCTTTTAACTTCTCTTTTCTCTGTTTGTAAGCTTCTTCCATTATTTCCGCAATGCGGTCTTGGATTGGACGTGGTGGTATTGGAATTTTTATCTGCCCAACTTCTTTTAAATTGATGTTTGCACGAGCAACAGGTCTTTTAAGGCGGTCTAATTGAACTTGACCAAATTTACTTCTCAAAAAATGAAGAACATAAAAAGGATTAACGGTCTCCTCTTTTAGTCTCGCACTGGCAATTGCCTGATTTATATTAGCTTCCTTTTTATCAGTAAAAATAGAAACTTTTCCTATGGTTGCTCCAACTATTGCAATTAATAAGTCATTTTTTCTGAGTTTTGACCTCTTTAATGCTTTATCGTGGATTTCTCTTTTGAGATACAGCACGTTATCATAATTTATGATATTTTCCTCACTTAAATCTCCACTTCTTATGAATGGGATACCCCTATCCTTTTCAGCATAAGCATCCCCTTTTGCTAAAGGTGTTGCCCCACTATTAATTGAAGTCGAAATTTCCTTTAATGTTTTTAATTCGTATTTTCTTTCTATTCCACTTATAATAGTTAGATAAGCAGGTTTATAATAGCGTGGGTCAAACCTATCTTCTAACTCGCTCTTTCTCACAACAAACGTGGTCGGTCGCTCATCGCGAATACTAAAATTCTCTCTCACCTGCCTTAAACCTCCTCCAATCTTCTAAAATCTTCGGGAAATCATTCTTATCAGGTCTCCCAGTTGCGTCATACCCCACATGCTCAGCAATAGCCATAAAAATAGGATAATCGCCAGACTCTTCACCTTCTCTCCTCTTCTGCAAGAAAACCAGAGACGCTTTCACGCCAGAACCTGATGGCACGAAAGTTTGTTGCGGTAAGGAAACAACAGCCAAAATTCTCGCTTTTTCTTCTATGAAATCACGAACATATCGCAAAGAAGAATTGGTTAAAATGCCATCCGGCAGCACAATCCCCATCTTCCCGCCTGGTCTCAAAAAATCCAGACATCTTTCGATGAACAAAATCTCGGTCTTTTGCGTTTTCCTCTTCTTGTATTTCGAGCCGAGTTCATAAATCTTTAAAATCTTCTCTTCCTTTGCCACTGCGCCAAAAGGAGGATTGGTGAACACCAAATCGTATTTATTTGGTTGAATATCCATTCTTCCAAACTTATCATATTCTTGTAATGCATCGGTACAGGTAATGTTAGTATGCCCATCATGATGTATCACCATATCCATCATTGCGATTCTTGCTATGCGGTCGTTAATCTCTATTCCGTAGATATGCCGGATTGCAAAGTCTCTCGCTGCTTCGCTATCCTTCCCATACGCATCACGAACTTCTTTCAGTGAATAAAGCAAGAATCCTCCAGAGCCACAAGCGGGGTCCATCACATAATCCTCCGCATCCGGCTCCAGCATCTTTACCATAAACTCCACTATTTGACGAGGAGTGAAATATTGACCAGCAGAGCCCCTGAAATACCTATCCAAGAATTTCTCGAACGCTCTCCCTTTCGCATCCAAATCCGTCTTTGATAGCGAAATATCCTGCAAAATCTCTACTATCTTGTAAATCCTTTCATCAGATAATTCTATGTTCTCCCTGAAAACACCTGGCTCTCCTCTTTGTGCTCTACCATATATCTCCTTAACTCTCCTTGCCACGTCAAAAGCAGTTTCATTCGTTCCTATTTGAAACTTATAAGATTCCCCTTCCTTCGTAAATCGCTCATCATGAATCTTAGCAAACATCAATTTGCTCATCTCATCGAAAGAAACGGCAGGGTCTCTTTTCCCTCCTTCCCAAATCTCATCATGACATCTCTGGAATTTACTATGCAATTCATTAAGGCTCGCCTCCTTGAGGTCAAAGAACACACCGCCACCTTTTTTATACCTGTATTCTGGTAATTTTCCATAAGCAACAGGTATTTGTGGCACTCTTTTGCTCTCTAAAGTTTGTAAAGAGGGATTTTCTTTAACATCATAAGCCATTTCCTCTTCTCCACAAACTACAAACAAATATTTTGCACCTAATAAGTTTGCATTCCCTAAACCTTCCTTTTTACCTGTTTCAATTTCACTCTCCGAAGAGGTTGCTTTTGTTTCAACGACAATGAAGACCTTTTCATGCTCATTATCTTCATAAACCACCACATCAGCAGGATAAGGAGGCGCTCTGCTCGGTGGATAAACTTCCATTCCTATCCTATCCGCTGGATATTTGTATTTTTCAATTAGTTCGACATAGACTCTTGCCCTAACTGGCTCCTCAGGGTCGGTAAATTGATACGTTTTCTTCTCCTTTGTACCTTCGTAAGTTATCCTTCCATCTCGTATCGTTATGAGCTTCTTTTCTTTGCCCGCTGCTATTACATCTTCTGTTGTTTTATACCTTGCCATTTCACCCCTCCTTCATCAATCCCGCATCCACAAAACTCATATAACCATCACCACCTATAATAATATGGTCCAACACCCTTATACCCACCAAATCACACGCTTGAACCAACCGGTTGGTGATCTCAATATCCTCCTCACTCGGCTTCGGTTCGCCGCTTGGATGATTATGCACGAAGATTACCGCAGCCGCAGACTCCTTTATCGCCTCCTTTATCACTTCTCGTGGATGCACTACGCTTGCCGTTAAGCTCCCTTCTGAAATTGTTATATCGTTAATCATTTTATTCCTTCCGTCTAACAGCATGACTTTGAATACCTCTTTCTTTAAGTCTCTTAGATAAGGCTTGTAATAATTGACTACATCGTCAACTGATTTAATTTTCTTTCCTATTTTGGTCTTCTCGCGCAAAAAGCGTTTGCCTATCTCCAGAGCTGCTTTTATCTGCGCTGCTTTCGCCATACCAATCCCCTCAACCGCGCATAACTCCGAGAAGCTTGCAGAGTCCAGGTTCCTGAAATTACCAAAACAGTCCATCAAATTTCTGGCTAAATCTTCGGCACTTATCCGTTTAACACCATCTCCCGTTCGTAAGATAATCGCTAAAAGCTTAGCCGGCGACAGATTTTCTGCTCCGCGCTTCATCAACATCTCTCTCGGTCTTTCTTCCTCTGGCCAATCTTTTATCGTGGGTTTGTATTCCCTCTTCTTGCTTAGCTCTTCTTTTATCTTTTCTCTAAGAAATCTGCAATCTTCTTCTGTTTGCAAGCCCAATTTTTCGACAGCACCATTCTTTATTATTCCATCAAAATTCGTACCCTCGTCTTTCGCTTTTTTCAATCGCCTGAAAAAGATTTTACCTGTTTTGCTGCAATATGGATACGCTTTGTTTCTTATTAGGAACTCTATCAATTCTTCTCTTGTTTGTAATATAGGGATTTGATAACTTTCTTCTTGTAGTTTTTCTTCTTTTGCAACATCCCGTATTTTTATTTTATATTTATACTCCGGCTTAGCCATTTGCTCACTCAGGATTTCTATTTCATATTTTATTTTTTCTTTCTTCTACAAAATAAATACGAAGGTACAGAAAATGATAGACTCATACGACTTCGGCAGGATTGTCATAGACGGGAGAGCATACACAAGCGATGTGATCATCTTCCCTGACAGGGTTAAAGACCACTGGTGGCGGAAAGAAGGACATGCACTCCACATAGAAGATATTGAATCAGTGGTTAAAGAGAAGCCAGAAGTGCTAATTGTAGGCACAGGGAAATACGGTGTCTTGAAAGTTTTGCCAGAAACGAAAGAATACATCGACTCAAAGGGAATAGAGTTAATCGTTGAGCCGACGGATAAAGCTTGCGAGATATATAATGAACTTTCAAAGGATAAAAAAGCTGTGGCTGCTTTGCATTTGACTTGTTAATACAGCAGTTGCATCGACAGTTTTATATATACCTCGTTACAAAAAATTATTAAAAGAAGAATCGCGGATGGCACTATTAATCCCGGTGATGTTGCGGTTTATTACCTTAGCAAGGAAGAAGGGAAAATCGAAGTGGAAAGGGTAGAGATAAAAGAGAAGGGGTTTGTATCGGATTCTTTCTGGAAGTTCTTTGAGGAGGAAATGCGAGATGTGTTTGAGATAAAGTTTGGAGGTGGTTGAAATGGCAATGGCAGTAGAATTTGGGTTCAGAAATTTTGACTTTCTATCGATCACTCACTCCATATTGGATAAACCAAGCAGCCAAAGAACAAGAACTTCGTTACATCTGTTGCTCTCAACGCTTTGTTCAAACTATATACGAACTATGAGCGACAAAAAGAGAATAAGAGAAATAAACTCGCTATTTGACCAACTTGACAAAAAACTCAGC
>JAODGF010000124.1 GCA_025464645.1 Methanosarcinales archaeon | reverse complement strand
AGTGTATTCCTTCTCCCCTGAGGCCATCCAACAGTCCATACGATGAGAATCCTCGATCAAAGATAAAGCCGATGTCTTTCTTCGGAAATCGTGCAATGAAGTCTCTAACCGTTGTTATATCCTTCATAGAGCCATAAAAGACATCTATACCCACTGGCAGCTTTGCTTGCGTTGCATCCTCTCTCCGCGAGTTTTATGTTCTTTGAATGGGTAAAGACGGATGTTAGGTCATAAAGCAGAAGATCTCCTTNNGAAGCAAAGAGCCTCAACGGCTTCGGATTAATCGCCTTGATTACCAGATCCTTTATCATATGATGGGCGAGCACACCATTTCCATACTCAAAAACCTCTCGACCTGACTCCTGAATCTGTGATCCTTTTCTCGTGTGAGAGAGTCTTGCCGCTCCGGAAGTTTGCAGCAGCAAGCGTGGCATTGTCAATTTTGGATTGTTAGACAGCCTCCTTAATCTCCAATAAATAATTTGGCAAAGACTATGTTCTCATCCCTAACCACTCTTCAAGTTCCTTCAATTTAGGATCTATCTCATGCCTTAGCACCGCATAATAGGTCTTCCTTTCGGATTGCCTTGGGCACCTAAAGTTAATTGTTGCGTGAACACGTCAACCGTATCTCAAGAATTTATATCTGTCTTCCAATGGAATAGAAGGATGAACGTCTTACAATTCCTATAAACAACACTATTACTCACAAAAATCTCTTTATTATCTCCCTTATCCAATCCGATTTCGTCCCTAACCTTTGGTCTATCGCCCTCATTATCATCAAATCCTCCTCCTCAAATGATTTCATCAAGAGAAGCAAGAAGAAATAAAAAAGAAGGAAAACAAATAGCATCAGTATCAAAGCAATCGTTGAAACTCCGATAACATACTTCGTCAACAAATAAACAACAAAAACGGCTATCATTGATGCAAGAATTATCTTCAAATAACTCAATCGAAATGGCTGCATTTTTGCTACTCTATAAGCAAACAAGAAGTTAAGAATATACAGTAGAGCAAGTGAAAATCCAGTCGCAATTGCCGCTCCGTTTACTCCATAAATCGGTATTAAGAGAAAATTCAACCCCAAGTTTGTTATCGCCCCTATGTAATTGGTCATCATGATTATTTTCGTTCTTCCATAGGTTTGTAAAATTGCACTGGTTGGACCTAATGCGCCATAAACCATAAATCCAAACATTAGAATAGACAAAGCAGCTGCTCCTGCAACATACTCTGCGCCAAACAAAATTTTGATGATTTGCTTGGGGAAAAGGACTACCAGCAGAAATGTCGGAAAGATAAGCGAGAGCATCCATTTTGTAACTACGCTGTAAGTCCTTCTCAAATCGTCTATTTTATTTCTTGCATAGAGTTCGGAAATAACCGGGAAGAAAATAACCCCAAGAGCTCCAGGAAAAGCTCTTATCAACTGTGCAGTTGGCAATGCTGCGTTATAAATTCCCACATCTGCGGATGAAGAAAAATATCCCAACATCAAAGTATCTGTCCAGCCCATTACCAAACCCGCGATACCAGCAAATAGCAAAGGAAACGAGAAGCAAAAAAGCTCTTTATCCACCGAGACTGCTTTTACTTTCGTTTCGAAAATAGGAAAAACTTTCTTTTCGAGGAAGTAAAAAGATATGAATGACATAACAATTATTGCAAGCACCCAACCCCATGTAGCACCGAGAACGCCTAATCCAAGTGCGAGAAGAATAATGATTGCCGCTAATTTTAAGGGTTCTTGAAGTATGTATTGCACGTAAACATTATATCTCATATCTTGAAATCCAACAGTAGCTGACAGTAAATTACTTGATAAAACTGAAAATGGAACACCGATGGCGAAGATTCTCAGTATTGGTGTCAGGTTCGCATCGTGGAAAACATGAATGGAAATCCAATTTGCATACCAGAACAAAATAAATGCGAAGAGCAAACTCAAAGGTAAGGTTATCTTTAGTGAGGAGATTATTGTACCCTTTATTCTTCCCTTATCTTCTTTTCCTTTGTAAAAAGATACATACCGAACAATCCCGCTTTGTAATCCTACCAGCGAAAGCGTTGCTGCAATTGACATCACTGCAAACCCGAGTGCGACCAGCCCGTAATCACTTGCTCCTAATCGTGCAATTATCAATCTTGAGCCATAGCCAAATGCTCTGCCTATTATGGTGCCTATGAGAACGATGCTTGCGCCTTTAACGATTTTTCGTAACGATTCGCCCAGGAAGTCTTCGTCTGTCACCGGGACAACACCCCTAATCTAAAAAATCAGTAAAATACCTCCTTAATCGCAAAGAACACATCCTGTGGGCGCTCTATCTCATAATCCACGTTCTCTGTTATCAACAAGGCATTTTCATGATGGTCACCCTTCAACTTCCCCTCTTTCGTATATTCAGGCAGCGTCTGCACCTTCGCCTCGCCAAAAGATTCACCCCAGTGGAAGTGCTGAAATCTGTCCAAACACGTGTAAACCGAAATAAG
Source organism: Methanosarcinales archaeon (assembly GCA_025464645.1). Taxonomy (GTDB): domain Archaea; phylum Halobacteriota; class Syntropharchaeia; order Alkanophagales; family Methanospirareceae; genus QMVO01. The sequence goes on along the minus strand of JAODGF010000124.1, from coordinate 3,093 downwards.
TAAATCCGGCTTCTCCTCTATTAGAAATTTTGTCTTCTCCGTAACTCGCTCTAATTCTTCATTCCATTCCTTCTCATTTGTCGACAATCCAAATCCTATCGGCTTGAAATCCACTCTGAAAGAATAAGGAGGCACAACAAACGGCACGTTCAAAATATCCCATATAAAATCCACTTTTATGTTCTCTCTCTTCACTATCTCGCCATTATCCACATAACTTTCATGCTTATGCTCTTCTGGCGTTTTGCCTGAGAACATGCCACACCAGACGGATGCAGATACTGGCTTCTCTTTCAGTGTGATTGTTTTACTTTTGCCTATTTCTATCAATCGCTTAAAATTCCTTAACTCTCTTTTATAAATTTCGCTTGATAGAGTTTTTGGTGGCTTAAAAATGCTCTTTACGATGACCGAAGTATCCAAAACACCTCTATCCATAGTAATTTCGTGCCCTCATGTTCTCTAAAACTTGGTCTATATCTTCCTTCGCTTCTATTTCCCCTACTTCATCGAGCAATTTGCTAAAGTTTCCGCTGATTGTTATCCTCACTTTCGCTTTTTCCGGCAAATCCAATTTTTTCATGGGCTTTAATTCCAACACAGTCCCCAATTGCTGCTTCTCCCAATTCATCCTCAAAGACTCTTAAAAAAGAGAGGGATTAGGCAGTGTAGTTACCACCATCTCCCCTCTACGACAACAATATCTCCTCAAACAAATCCGCCTCCAGTTCATGCAGCATTGGTATCCCAGTGACTTCTGATGCGAGCTTGCTCATTGCTGCAATATCGCCCCGGTCTATCAAATCCAGTTTGAACTTCCTTGTACCTGCGAGCATCTGCTTTAAGCCAAGTCCCAACCTCTCACTGAGATACGTGTAAACGCCAACCGCAGACCAGGGTATCTCCTTGCCTACTTTAGCACCATATTCCGTTTTTAACTCCTCAGCCGCGATAAAGAACTTCTCTGGATTGTTACCATATTTGTTCGCAAAATCCCTTGGTAATCTGCCCTTTTCTGCGAGTTCACAGTAATACAGAGCTTTCATCGCTGCTGTTAATGGTGACCTCGCCATTGTGATTGATTTCACGAACGGACCCTTACCGTGGTTGCCATCGAAATTGCTAAGCGCTATCGCCTTGAACATCTGCGTCTCGTTGATGAACCCGCCAGCCATGCTTATATCCGGCACGTATTTTCCCTCGCGCTCCAGTATCCTTGCACACTTCAATACCTGCGCTTCTAAATACACGGTGGGCGTGCTCATCTCGTTCATCATCGGCACCGGGCTCATTCCCGTACCGCCGCCAGCCCCGTCAAACGTTATATAATCCACTTTGGCTTCAGATGCCACTTTCATCGTCCACGCTACATCTACTGGGCGGTAAGCACCGGTTTTTATCGTTACATACTTTGCACCTATATCTCGCAGCCATTCGACATCCTCTACAAAACCGCGCTCCTCCGGGAATCCGACGCGGCTGTGCCGCTCGAATGTCTTGAACAAGCCATCATTAAACGCCTCTTGAACCGCTGGCTCTTCTGGGTCTGGCTGCACGATATATCCCCTCTGTTTCAGTTCCAATGCCCTTTCCAGCGAAGATACACGTATTTCACCACCTATTGCCTTTGCCCCCTGCCCCCATTTCCGCTCTATTATGTTCACTTCCAAATTAGACACCACATATTCATCTACGCCCCATCTCTGGTCTTCAACGTTTGTTTGCACCGCGACATCACCGTATTTGCCGTCCCAGTATTCCTTGAAAAGTTTTACCCTTCGTTCCATCTCCGGCGATTTCGTCACTTTTCCATTCGTGAATACTGATTCATTATCAACGCCGCAAACGTTCTCGCCGATAATAATTATTATTCCTGATAGTGCGGCGCCGATTGCAAGCGCATCCCAGTTGTTCTTTCCTACATCCGTAGACCCGAAGGCGCCAGTTGCCAGCGGCGTTTTTATAGGTATTTCCCCCATCTTCGATTCTATGTTCACATTGTGGAACAAAGCGACATCAGGATTAGGTTCTATCCCTTCTGCACCCTGCAACCGCGAAAGGATATTAAAATCCGACCAATCGAGTCCATAATCCTTGTTCGACGCGGCAGTACTCCATCCAAACTGCTCCGGTTCCGGATACAATACCTCTCGACCCCTGAACGCACTCTTTCCTATTTCGCATAGCACTGTACACTCTTTCACGCATATCGGACACATTCCACTCAGCGTATTCACATCTCTCCTTCTCACGGACGTTCCCGTGGTAGACCTCGCATTTGCATATATATCTGTCATTTCAATCACCTCTTATAGCTTGCAATGTAAAAGAATACGGATTCGTTAAACACGCGGAACAAATCTCCATCTGGTCCTTTATCCTGCCATAATTCCTCATTTTCTTATTAAAAGCAAATCTTTCTATCTTTTTTATTCCCCTATCATCCAGCTTTTTCGTTTCTATCGCCTTTTCTGAAATACTTACGAGCTCCTCTCCCACTTTTGTCCGAATTATTAATGACGTGCATCCATCCGGCGAACCCGCCGAACCTGCGGAGACATCCGCAAGCTGTGAGGTGAAATCTTCACATATCCTGCACGTATCCATGACGCATGGGTCCAGTTCTTTAGTTGGAATACAGAACTCCTTGTCCTTTGTCACCACCATGAAGTTTCCCCGTGTAACATAAAACCTCTCAACCTCTCTGATGTCTATCCCCCGTTCAGCGAGGAACATAACCAGATCACGGTGCCAGAAAGCCTCAGTGTCGAAAAGCCCGATCAAGACTTTCACCTTTTCCAGTTCTAAAGAGGAGTCATGCAGAGCCTGAAGTCTTCTCACCGCCTCTATTTTGCAGCCAGTACCGACCATTGCAATATTTTCATAGCCGCGGTCTATCGCCTCCCATACACCCAGGACAGAAGGACAGGCAGTGTATTTTGGACCTATCCCAAGCAAAACTTCTTCGGGTGTGGTAGCAACAAAAGGTTCGGCTTTCCAATCTTCTGTCCTCGTAGCGATAACAGCAGCATCTATAAACCCATTTCTTAACGCTTCGCATAGCATTGCCGTTATAAGACTGCCATCCTGCCC
>JAODGF010000123.1:4220-6130 GCA_025464645.1 Methanosarcinales archaeon | reverse complement strand
AAAGTAGGTCCAAGCTCTTCCAGAGCCATCCGCACTCGCTCCCAGTGCGAAACAGCCGCTATTTCCTCGGCACTTTTCCCCAATATAAAGCCCTTACCGAAATCGAGATGTTTTTGTAACTCAAGCTTCGCTAATACCTCACCAAAACCGTACTTTACTAATATAGCGATAATCTCGCGATAGCGGTTGATATGGCGATACGTGCGGCTTATCACACCGATTTTACGAATCGCCATTTTCTCATTCTTTCTTCTTCTCTAAGACCTCTTTGACTGCTCCAAGAAAACCTTTTACGACTCCTTTCACCACATCCACTGCTTTATCACCCGCTTCTTTCGCGGCGTCCAGAGCTGCTTCTGCGGCATGTTCCGCAAGGTCAGCGGCTTTGGCACCCGCCTGCTTCGTTCCCTCGATTACGCCCTCAACAGCCCCTTTGGTGACCTCAACAGCCTCCTCTTCTGTCTTCCGTGCGCCTTCGAGCGCACCTTTCATTACGTCTTTAGCCGTAGATTCCACTTTCTCGCTCGTAACTTCGGCTCCCTCCAATGCCTTCTTAACGGCATCCCTGGTAATCTCGACCACCTTCTCTTTTATGTCTTCTCCTTTTTCAACCGCTTTCACCACCGCTTCTCTAACAGCTTTTGTTACTTCACTCTCTTTTTCTTCCATCTTTTTCTCCTCTAACCAACGAAACTTTTCTGTGAATAAATAAATGTCTTTATTTATATTAAATACAATATTTATAATAATTATGATAGAATCAAAACAGATAAAATCCGCTGAGCAAGAGACGCCCGTGGACCGCGCAACCAGGCGTGTGAAAGCGCTGATGATGAACTGGGGCTTTGCAGAAGGCTGCAGTACCATCTACGCAGTGCTCATCGCATCTCGTGAACCGCTATCCGCGAAAGAGATAGGTGAAAGAACCAACTACGCCTATTCTTCCACCATAAACTATCTCAATACGCTTATGAGGATGGGTCTGGTAGAGCGCGTCAGAAGGGTCAGGAAGAACCTGTACGTAGCAAACGTGAACTTCGTAGAGCGGATAAAAGCAGAAAGAGAGAAGGTTAAGGGATATCTAAACCAGCTTGGTGCGGATCTCGAGGGAATAAAAGACCTTGAACATCTCAGGGAGAAAGTTGAGCGTGCCATCGCCTATCTAAGAAGAGTTGAAAGCGCAGCGGATAAGGGGGAAGAATAAAGATGGGCAATAAGGCTTTGCTGAAAAAAGAAAGTCCTAAAATCGTGCTCACTGCGGATGAGACGATGATGAGTAAGTATAGATGGGGGATATTTGTAGGGTTCTCTACCTGCATGCCGCAGGGTATTATCCCTGATTGGTTTTATTTCAACGTTTGGTCACCGCCAGTGCCGAGGGAGAACGGCAGAGCGGTGTATGCCGATTTTGGACTCAGGGTTATAGAAGCGTCATTAGCCGCGGTGTTTGGCGAGGATGAAGTCGCGGTTGTGCATCCACGAGATTTGGAGTGCATGGCAGGCAGCAGAACGGAGATAATAGGCGTTAGCGGGCACGATTTCCTGGGTATTAATCCACCTACTTCGGAGTTCGTTGATATGGTCAATACCGGACCTCCGTACAACCGTGTGAAGTTCTTTGAATTGATGAAGAAGCCGGTGATGAAAGAGAAGATTGTCGTGGCAGGAGGTAAAGCAGCATGGCAGTTGGCAGATGAGACCATTATGGACAAACTGAATATTGATTATGTCCATCTTGGCGAGGGTGAACTCACCGTGCCTGAATTGTTTAAGTCAATACTTGAGGGTGAGAAACTGCCATCGAGGATAATAAATGGAAAAGAGCCAAAAGTAGATGAGATACCTGCCATCCGGGGTGCCACAATCCATGGTGTGGTTGAGATAGCCAGAGGCTGTGGAAGAGGCTGCTC
>JAODGF010000123.1:0-4177 GCA_025464645.1 Methanosarcinales archaeon | reverse complement strand
AAAGGGATAGCGCCGGATGATGAGCGAGTTCTGGAGCTCTTCAGGCGTGTTGCCTCCGTAGAAGGAATTAAGAGCATTGGTGCCAGCCATGTAGCTCTCGCCACGGTCTATCATAATCCCGGTCTTCTAAAGGCGGTTTCTGAGATATGTTATGCGATGCTCGACCAGGATTGGCTGGGTGCGCAAACAGGAATAGAAACCGGGAGTCCAAGACTGATTGCGAAACACATGCGAGGCAAAGCATTACCGTCACCCGCGGAGAAATGGCAGGAGATAGTTGTACAGGCTTTCGGGATTCTCGATGACAATAACTGGTTTAACGCAGCAACAATGATAAATGGGCTTCCGGGTGAAACAGTAGATGACGTAATCAAAAGCATAGAACTGGTAGAAGATTTGAAAGGGACTTTGTCGCTCATCGTGCCGATGAATTTCGTTTCAATGCGTGGCTCTGCTTTAGATAGCGAGGAATCGTTTACTATGGCGAAGATGACACCGGAACACTGGCAGCTCATGGGTGAGTGCATAGACCACGATTTAAAGGTTGTGCCAGAGCTCATGCGGGAATACAAGAGCACAAACGGCATCAAAAGCTGGTTACTCAGCGCTGCCGCAGAGCGTATGGCGAATGCACTGAAGAAATACGTGAATGCGATGAAACGTGGTGAGCCGCCGACTGAACGCAGGGAAGTGAGCAAATGGCTCAATCCTGATATACCTGACCTGGCTATCCAGAATACAAACAGCATGAGATCAACGCTGGAAGCAAGATATAGAGAGCTGGAAAGGAAGTTAAAAGCGTTAAGAGGTGAATAAATAGATAACAATGTTTTTGTTGGGTGCTTTTAATTTATACTGCACTTTTATTTTATACTAAAAAGTAAAAGATGAGGAGGGAAGAAAAGATGAGCGAAGTGATGCAAGAAGTGCTGGATTCGTTAGCAAAAATAGGGAAGCAATGGGGGATAGGGGAATCAGTAGGGCGCGTTTGGGGCTTCTTACTCTTCAAGTCATGCCCCGTGACGCAGCGCGAGATAGAAGCAGGCACGGGCTACAGCCGCGGATTGGTCAGCCGAAGCTTGAAGGTATTGAAAAGGGGACCGATGATTGCAGTGAAGAGAGAGGGAAGAGAAATCCGCTATTCTGTTAATACCTCTTTAACGGAGAGCTTTGGTGAACTGCTGAAGCGATTTCTCGCAGAGAATATAAAGCCGATGATTGAATTACTGTCCACGAATCGGGATAAAATCAGCGATGCAAAAGTGAGGGAGACTTTTAGTGCGGTGTTACACGAATACAGGAAATTGAACCTTGCTGTTCTCCTATTCTCCAGAATAATGAACGATATAAATACGATGCCCGTAGATGTAGAGAACGTGGAAGAAGTGGCAAATAGAATCGAGATGAAGATAAAGAGGGAATAAGAAATGAGAAAAAATAGTGAAGAAAGAGGAAGAAAGTTGGTTTCACTATGCGCAGTCGGCATAGCGGTTTTTATGATGTTTTCGCTTGTGCCTCCGTTTATACCACCGGCAGATGCGGCTTTCTCTTCTGTTACGATAACAGAGGTAACGCCTACGGAGTTGCATCCCGGAGATACAAGAGAGGTTGTTTTGACAGTGAAAAACAATGGTGGAAGAGATGCGAGAGATATTCGATTGACGTTTCAAGGTACAGAAATCGTATCACCCGTGGGACCAAAAGTAGTCCAGATAAATACGCTGAATTCATGGTGCGAGAAGGAAGTGAAAATAAGGGTTCATGTAAAAGAAGAAGCGCCTAATGGCGTTTATTCTATACCTATTATCTGCTCGTGGAATGAATACTATTTTGATCCTACAAAGGGCTATATAACTGAGCCTAAAGGACCGGTAGAATTAGGGACATACTTTAACGTAATAGGAAAAGGAGTGATAAATATTGGAGATATAAGCACTGACCCTGCGGACATACGACCTGGGGATGAGAATGTGAAGTTGAGTGTGAGCATAGAGAACAGTGGAGAAGCAGCAGCAAAAGATATAGAGGCGAAATTGCTTTGCAATGCCAATTTCAAACCTTCGTGGTCTGGCACCGACCGCTCGTACATAGGCAGATTGAATTCAGGTGAAAAAGGCGAGGCGATATTCCATCTTGACATCGCTGACAACGTAGAATCGAACACGTACAGCATACCGCTGCAAATAAGATATAAGGATACAAAAGGCGGCGAATACGAGGTGATGCGCTCTGTGGAGATACTGGTGGAGCCGAAACCTGAATTTGAGGTTGTTTCGTTCTATACGGAACCCGCAAATATAAGCGCAGGCGATGAAGGTGTAAAACTGCACGTGAGAATAAGGAACGTGGGTTCAGAGGAGGCGGAATCGGTGAGCGTGAGGATTACCGGCGAGGCGGACGTACCATTCGACTACGATGTTAAGAGTGATTACCTGGGCAACCTGAAAATCGGCGCGGAAGGCGTAGGCATACTGAAGTTCGATGTGGATAAGGACGCACTGCCGAAAGAATATCCGCAGGGTATAGAGATACGATGCAGTGGTGACCGTGACTTAGGCGATGACAATGTGTATGTGTTTGATAAGCAAATCCAGTTGGAAGTGACATCCTCGAGTTCGGGCAGATTTTCGGTTCCTGGTTTTGAGGTCTTATTCGCTCTGGTTGCGCTGTTCGTGGTTTTCATTTTGCTTTTGAGAAGGAAGAGAGTGTGAAATCCCGATGACAAATCTCAAACAGAAACCACGAGATTTCACAGGATTAACACGTGAGAGAGATACAAGGAAATGGCGCTAAAAGATAAGATAAGTCTGGAACGAGCATTGACAAAGTTAGCTGATTTTCAATGCCGGCATTACAAACAGATAATCGTGGCTTCACTGATACTAACGCTGTTCTTAGGCTATGGAGCAACGGGGTTGCATTTCCAGGGAAATATAGAGAAAGAGATGCCACAAGATTTACCGGTGTTTGTGCTGCAAGATAAGATAGCGAGCAAGTTCAGAGGCGAGGAATTCGTGATTATTGCGGTTTGTTTGAACGAGGAAACGGGTGCAAAAAACATACCACATGATATAAGAGACCCGAGGGTAATAGCATCAGTAGTGGAATTGCACGAACGGCTGGAAGCGGAATCTTCTATTGAAAAGGTGCAATCGGTCGCACCGTTCTTTATGCAGGGTGTCCCGGAGGACTTAGAAGGAGTAAAGAGAGTTTTATCCTCTGTTCATGGTTCAAAAAGTTTATTTAATGACGATTATAGCATTATGCTCGTCTATGCCAGTCCAATAGCGGGTTTAAGCGAAGATAAGGTAAGGGAAACAACAGAGCTAATAAGAAAGGATATAGAAGCGATTACGAAACCCGCGGGAGTAGAGTATAAGATAACAGGGATGGCACCATTGATAATAGAGCTGTTGAGGTTGATGCGTGAGGACATGGTATTCACTACGCTTGTAGCTGCGGCGATTATTTTTGCGCTGCTGGCATTGCTGGAGCGGTCATTCACGAAGGGCTTTCTCGTATTCCTGCCACTGGTTTTTGGTATTACCTGGACTTTCGGGACAATGGGATTTCTTGGGATACCTATATCCATCAGCACGGTGATGATAGGTGCGGTAATCATCGGTTTGGGTGTCGAGTACGGGATATTCATGGTATCGAGGTATTATGAAGAGAGGAGTCACGGCACTACAACGAGAGATGCGTTGAGAATTGCGGTAACCAATATTGGCGCATCAACGTTTGGCTCTGCGGCGACTACAACTGCTGCTTTCTTTGCGCTCACACTATCCGTGATGCCAATGATTCAGCATTTAGGGCAGACGCTGGCAATGGGTATAATCTTCTGCTGGGTAGCTGCGGCAGTGGTAAATCCATGCTTTATCGTCTTTGAAGAGCGAATAGAAACGAGGAAATTAGCTGTGTGGCTGCAGAAATGGGTAGGGAAAGGGAGTTGAATGAAAGATAAACTGAGTAAGTTGGGAAAAGGACCTCTGGAGAAGTATGCGCGGTTCGTGGCGCATCATGCACTCGTGGTTCTAGCTGTATTTTTTATATTCACCATTTTCACGGGTTATCAAGCGTCATTGATGGAAACAGCAGGGACGTCGCAGAAGGCTTGGTTGCCGGAGGATGTGGAGGTGGTGAAGACGTTTGAGTTAATCGCGGACCAGTTTGC
>JAODGF010000122.1 GCA_025464645.1 Methanosarcinales archaeon | reverse complement strand
TATAAAAGGTGAATAGATACATTCTTCATAACTTAAACCCAAATCCCAGAGATTGGCATTGAGTTTTCTATCAGCCCCGTTCTTCCACACCTCATTTATGTATTATGTAATATTCTTTGCATATATAAAAAACGTCCGGAATATTTTAGTTAGGATAATGAGCTATAAGACATTTATATGCAATCAGAGTGATAGATTATTCATTATCGGTCTGTGAAAAAACTGGGAAAAATCACATGTCTGCAATTTGGGAACAGATGGAAAGTGCCATAAAAAAATTGACCACCATAGACGGGATAAAGAGCGCTTTCGTGTTCGCAAAGAACGGGGATATAGTGGCATCGTCGGGAAAAGTGAGCAAGGATAAAGAGGCAATCAGTTTGATTGAAACCGCAAAAACACTTGTTCCAATAATTGTGAACTTACCAAAGACAAAAATCAAGCGTGTTCTTTATCAGTTCAGTTATGGTGGCATCCTCTTTTCTGATATAGCAGGTCAAGCTTTTTTGGGATGCCTTCTTAGTAAGGACTTCAATTTTGTCCACGTATTGATAGAAACGGACATGGTAAGTTATATTATCGAAAACCTGATACAGAATAAAAAGGTGGACGAGAAGGACATGCTCGAACACGAAGAGGAGTTGCGTAAGCAACTACAAGAGATGGAGTATAAACTTCATGGTTGCACGCTGGTTGTCCACTGGATAAATTGAAGTTGAAAGCGTATGTATATAAATAAAGCAAAAATAAAAACAAAAGGAGGAAGAATAGGAAATGGAGAAGGTAAAGACGGGAATATTTGGCTTGAATCCGTTACTCGACGGGGGGTTCAATAAGAACTCGGTCACGGTGGTTGTAGGCGCACCGGGTGCGGGTAAGACAACTTTTGTAAACCAATTCTTACGAAAAGGGCTTGAAGAGGGTCAAGAGGCGATATATATATCCTTAGAAGAGAACAAGGAGCAGATAGTAGCGGAGTGCAAAGAGATGGGTTGGAATGACGTGGATGAGTATTTTGAACTTGGATTGCTTGTATTGCTTGAGGCGGGAGGGATAGAGTTCTCGAAATTCATAAAAGATGATTTCCCAAGTTTTGTGAACGAATGGAAAGGCTCAGAAGCACGAATAGCTATTGACCCGCTCACACCTATAATATGGGCAGAGGACAATAAATATGAACAGCGCTCGCTTATATCTTCCCTGTTCAAAGAAGCGAAGAAGATTGGAACTGTGGTCGCAACGCTTGAGGAACATGGGGTTCAGGGGTATATGAGTGGAGAAGAAGTCATCACGCCTATGTATCTCGCTGACTGTGTAATTCACCTAAAAATCGTGGAACCTTTCGGAAGAATGCTCTCGATACGGAAATGCAGGAGCAGTTGGCACAGTGAAGAGGAGCATCCGTTTAAAATCATTCGTGGACCTGGTCTGATTGTGCATCGGAAACCCATTTCCAAGGCTATTAAAACTATACCTCAGGACCTAAAGGCGCGTATAGAAAGAATTTTATCCGAAGTATCAGAGAAAGATAGGAGGCACATTGAGAGTGTGCTGGAACACATTTCTGAGGAGGACATGGGAGAAATCGAACCAAAAGAACTGGTTGATTACATCATGGAAGAATACGGTGTGAAAAGTGCAAAATCCACGAGCAATTGAATCAAGCGATAGAAGAGCGAAAAAAGGTATGAAGGAGGACTTTTGATGTTTTTCATCAATTATGATAACATCCTATCGAAAAATTACGATGAGAAGATAAGAATACTGAGGAGGGACACACTGTCAATACTTGAACATGCGGTTAAATCCGTTGACCCCTACGAACTCGTAACAAAGAATGTAAAATTTGAGCACGGGATACTGAAGGTATCGGGTGCGAACGGGAGAGTGGAAATAGAGTTAAAAAAGAGTGGTAAAACGAGGGTGGTTGCCTTTGGTAAGGCGAGCCTGGCGATGGCGAAAGCACTTGAAACGATCGTGGCAATAGACGATGGAGTGGTGGTAATACCTCGCGGGCAGAAAGGAGAGAAACCGAACCTGGAAATAATAGAGGCTGCTCATCCCACTCCTGACCGGGGCTCGATAGCAGCAGCGAACAGAGCTCTCGAAATAGCAGAGAAGAGTGGAGAAAACGATTTATTCATCGCGTTGATCTCTGGTGGTGGCTCCTCTCTGCTCGCAAAGCCAATTCAGGGAATCACGCTGGCAGAAAAAATCGAAGTTACGGAGCAGTTGCTCAGATCCGGATGCACCATAAACGAGCTGAACGCGGTTCGTAAGCACATATCGGCGATAAAAGGTGGTAAACTCGCAGCAGCCGCAAGTCCTGCTACCACGCTTGCACTTATCCTATCCGATGTGCTTGGGGACACCGTTGACACCATTGCATCTGGACCAACCGTAAAGGATACGACCTCATTCAAACAAGCGCAGGATGTGCTCAAAAAATATGGGCTGTGGTCGAGAATATCCGAAAGCGTGAGGGCGGTTATCGAACAGGGAATAGAGAAAGAGGGTGGCGCAAAAAGACCTTCCTTTACGGCACACAACCTAATCATCGGCGGTAATCGTATCGCAGCACAGGCAGCAAGAGAAAAAGCGGAAACACTTGGCTATAACTCTATTCTGCTCACAACTCAACTGGAAGGAGAGAGTAAAGAGGTAGCAAAGGTATTCACTGCAATTATGAAAGACATACAGCAGAATGGCACACCGCTAAGCCCACCGGCAGCGGTAGTAGCTGGTGGGGAGACAACGGTAAAAGTGGTGGGTAAAGGACGCGGAGGAAGAAACCAGGAGTTCGTGCTCAGTGCTGCCATGTCCATGCCACAGGGTGATGAGGGAGCTGTGATAGCGTCTATGGGCACCGATGGAATAGACGGAGCGAGTAATGCAGCGGGAGCAATTGCGGACAGTCTCACGATAAAACGTGCACTTGAGGCAGGACTGAACCCAGATGAGTATTTACAAGATAATGATTCAAATACTTTTTTCGGTACACTCGATGACACACTAATCACTGGCAGAACTGGTACAAATGTGAATGATATTGTGGTGATGCTGGTCACATGAAGTAAAATATTAGAATAGGGATATTGAGAATAAAGGGCGAAATGGACCAAATAAAGGTATTGTATGTTGAAGATGACCCTGGTGACGCAAAGTTGGTGCGCAGGGCATTATTGAGTAAAACGGAAGATGTTCGACCTCAGCGGACTTTTTCCGTGGATATAGCAGAATCGGGAGAGAAGTGTTTCGAGAAGCTTGCGAAAGAAAAATATGATGTTCTACTCGTGGATTATAATCTGCCAAAAATGAGCGGTATGGACGTTTTAGCGCAGATTATCGAAGAGGGGTATGATGCTCCGGTTATTATGGTAACGGGGAGCGGCGATGAAGAAACAGCGGTTAATGCGATGAAACGAGGAGCCAAGGATTACATCGTTAAGGCTGGTGATTACTTGAGACCATTGCCATTGACCATACAAAATGTCGTTGCGCAGTATGAGGTGGCGAAAGAGAAGAGAAGAGTGGAAGAGGCGTTAAGAGAATCAGAAGAAAAAAACAGGAATTTGATAGAGTATGCAAACGATGCCATTTTTACGCTGGACCTTAACGGCGCTTTTCAATTGGTGAATAAGAAATTCGAGGAAATTACCGGGATTAAGAGAGAAGAAGTAATAGGAAAGAAGATGGTAGAAATAGAATTAATTGAACCGGAATATTCAGAATTAGTGGATCAGGATATTAAAAAAAAGATAAGAGGTGAACCAGGGGAACCTTATGAAATTGAAATCATCAACAGAGAAGGGGAAAGGAAATATCTCGAATTGAGCACTACCGCAGTGATAGAAAAGGGAAAAATCGTGGGCATCCAGGGCATCGGAAGGGACATAACAGAGCGAAAGAAATTGGAGCAAGAATTGGTTCAGGCTGATAAATTAGCCTCACTCGGTCAGTTGGTCGCCGGCGTAGCACACGAGATAAACAATCCCATTGCCTATATTAAAAGTAATAATCATTCGCTTGCATCATATTTGCAAGATATAACCTCTCTTTTGACCGAGTATCGGAGACTAAAAGCTCTTGAAGACCCAAGCCAATTTGAATCAGTCATTAAAAGAATAGGGGAGAAGGAAGCGGAAATTGACCTTGATTTCGTCTTGGAGGATCTCAACAAATTGCTTGAGGAGAATCAAGAGGGTATCGAGAGGATCGCAACGATAGTCAAGGAATTAAGGTTCTTTGCACGACCTGAAGAAGCACCTTTCGAATATGCTGATCTCAATGAAGAGCTCGATAAGGCGTTAAAAATCGCCCAGCATGAATTCAGAGATCGGATTAAAGTGAATAAAGAATATGGTCATATCCCACAAGTTCTGTGCCATGCAAGCCAGTTGAGTCAGGTTTTCCTGAACATTCTGCTCAATGCGGGTCAAGCGATAGCAGATGAAGGCACGGTTACAATCAAAACGTTCGGAAAAGACGACAAAATCGTGGTTGAAATATCGGATGACGGGTGCGGGATGGATAAGGAGACAATGAAACATATATTTGACCCTTTCTTCACAACGAGGGGTGTAAGCGGCACTGGTCTGGGATTAAGCGTTAGTTATGGCATTATAAAGAGGCACAACGGTGAGATCCGCGTTAAGAGCGAGGTAGGAAAAGGAACTACATTCACGATAGAATTGCCTCAAAGAACTTGATTTTGGTCTGCATGCAGAGATTTTTTATTTATATTTATATATTACATCTGCAAACCTTATATGATAACAACATAGTGGACAGGTATCATGCAGGGACGAAGCGAAGGTGTTATCGAAGGACTGAAGAAACTCGGACTGGAGGCACATTCTAACACCGATATTCTAATTACCATCCCCACAAAAAACGTTGAGGACACCGTAAAAAAGGTGGTCGAAACCGTGGATCGCGGGCTGACCCAGTATTTCCCGAACAAAAAGAGCTTAATCGTGATTGTTGATGGCTTCTCTACCGATGCGACACGAGAGAATGCAACCGCAGCGGAAACGAAAACAGATAAGATCTTCGTAGAACAGTTCTTCGGACCCGGGAAAGGAAACGGAATAAAAACCAGTCTGTTAATTGCACGAGAGGTGGGAGCCAGCGCGTATGCAATGGTTGATGGTGACCTCGTAAGCGTCCATCCAGAATGGATTGAGCTGCTTATAAGCCCCATATACAAGGATTTTGACCTCGTTGTGCCTTACTATCACCGAGCAAAATATGACGGCGTCATCACAAATCAGCTCGCTTATCCTCTTACACGAGCTCTGTATGGCGTTGAGGTCAGACAGCCAATCGGGGGCGAGTTTGGGATGTCCCGGAAACTGTTTCTAAAGCTGCTTACACATCCACTTTTCCCAGAAACTTTTGGCATAGACATCTTCATTACCACGGTCTCTGCATGTGAAGGTATGCGCATTGTTGAAGCAGACCTCGGGATAAAAGTGCACGAATCTACGAAGAAATACACGAACCCCGAAGAAACCCTCGTGCCAATGATAAGGCAGGTTGTTGGGATGATGTTTGAACTCAGCAAGTATTATCGTGACAAAATAGAAGCTATATCAGCAGCAGAATCAGAACCACGAACGATAGAGCGAATCAGTCACCCGGGCGAGCAGGTCAAAGAACCGAGTGATGTAGCAGCGGATAAAGAAGCGCTCATTTCAGCTTTTAAAGAGAAATATCACGCAAAAGCGACTTATGATAAGGTACCGGTGTCTGATGAACTAAGGAAGAAACTGGAGAGTATTACAGAAAAGCAAGCCGCATTCAGGTTCCCTTCCGATCTCTGGGCAAAGATCGTTTATGATTTTGCAATTGCTTACAATACGGATAAGGAAGTGCTTGATACGCTGAGCATCCTTCTTCAAGGTAGGTTTGCCAGTTTTGTGGTTGAAACAGAATCATTAACAAATGAAGAGGCGGAGAAGATTGTAAAAGACCAGGTCCAGTTATTTGAGCAATATCGCAGTCTGCTATTCGCTAAAACGGGCATTGGTGTCGCCTTTCAAAAACTCTATCTGCAAAAACTTGAGGAGAAATACGGCAATACACTGCAAATCAAGAGGGTCGAAAGAATCGGTGATGACAGCATGGTCCAGGCATTTAATGCTCTTTTCAACAAGAATCGTGACATGGACAAAATCAAGAAGAACATCACGGCAGGATAAGGGATTTCTTCTCTTAGTCTATCCAGGCACATTCTATTCCGCCTTTTGTCCCCCTCGCTTCTGCTTTACCCTGATCCACACCAATACAACGACAAGGACAATAATTCCGAGAACCACCGCAAACAACAAAGGATTCGGTAACTCACTCTTCTGCGGTTCCTTTACCTCTATATGCACTTCATAGCCCTCTGTTTCGTATCTCCTGTCTGTGTCCACATCTCGAAACACCAGTTTAAAGGGTATTTCAGTATCTCCAACACGTAAGTCGCGGGTATAAAGGTCAAAAGAAGCAGAAAAGACATCCCCTACTTCCATGTCCCCGATAAAATATTCAGAAGGCAGTATTCTGAGTCCCTCTATATCGGGCATCACGGATACCGCTTTTACATCCTTTGCCATTCCATTAGCCACGTCAAAATCTATCTTTGCAATTTCGCCTTTTAAAATAGACTCCGGCGCATTCACTAAGATAAGCTTTACATCTGCGATACTCTTCACCAATATGGACGATTCAAGTTCGTTTTGATGAGTATTGATGCCATTCTTGTAGGTAGCATCAAAAGAGAACTCTTTTTTCCCTGCCGCAAAAGGAGTGAAAGAGATATTCACCTCCTTCTTTCCATACGCTTCTAAATCGCCTATAAATATTTGCTCTGGTGTGAATTCTAAACCTTCACTTTTCGATTTCACGCGCACGTTCACACCGCTCACTGAATTGGGTCTGTTATTCGCCACCACTATCGCTATCTCCTTTGACTCGCTGAGCGAAATCTCAGCAGGGATATCCTGCTCAAGTATTTCCACTTCACTGCTGTCTACTTTCACAGGGACGGGAAATCGTACATTTTCGCCATTTTTCACTTCTATGCAAACTTCAGGGAAGTAAATGCCGTCTTGAGCGTAGGTAGCAGATTTTATGGGTAAAGAGATTGTTATGCTTTCGCCTGGTCCTAAAGCACCTACATTGTAATATTCAGAGCGCAGAAAACCTTCTCGAAGCCATTCTATGCCCCTGCTTCTGCTGCTCAGCCGTATGGTTTCGATTTCTGCGCTTATCGTTGATGTTGTTTTGGTAGCCGATGTGTACATGTTCGTCCTGGTCTCTGTTTCAGTCTCTGTTGATAGTGTACCCATATTTTGTATTGTTACGGTAATAGTGCCAATGTCGCCGGGCATCAAGACCTCTGGCTCTACCTCGTAGTCCACAATCATAACGGCAGGACCCTCGGCTGCGGAAGCCGAAGCAGTTGCAAGGAGTAATGAGAAGGTCACCGTAAAAAGCACTACTATGAAAACTTTCATTTCGTTCATTTTTGTATCTCTCTCTTTTATCAGGCTGTCTAATAATAAGAGCTTTATGTCTATAAATTCTTTCATTTCATCATGCCAAATTTTCTTATGTTAAAATACAAGAGCTTCGAGAAGACTCTATGATGTGTACTTTTTCCCCAGCTCAACTATCTCCACGTGTATATCCCCCAAAAAATCCTTAAACATCTCCGGGTGTTCGGTATGAACGGGATAAAGTCTTTCAGGATTGATTTCTTTAACCATTGCTTTTATTTCAGGTCCCGAAGCATGTCCCGAAGCATGAGCAAAATATTCTTTAATGCCAAAATGTTCTAACCAATTCCTTTTTCGCGCCTCATCTAATTCCATCTCCTCACAGAAAGGTTCACAGGAAGATTTTATCCAGATAGCCTCTTTTGGCTGGATATCTATAAGTTGATTTATTTCCCAGAGGTTCATGGAGACCACATAGTGCTCAGGATTTTTCTGCAGCGCTTTGCAGGTGATTGAATTTT
>JAODGF010000003.1 GCA_025464645.1 Methanosarcinales archaeon | reverse complement strand
TTCAGTCCCAGCTTCTGTTTCAGTTTCTGTCGCCATATCTTTTTCACCCTTTCACAAATATTCGTTATCCATATATAAATTTTTTGCTTTTTTTATCCCAGCTTGCCTGCATCTGCTCTCACTTGCATTCTTACTTGCTTGTGTATTTTTATTATCTCTTCTTTCCTTCTTTCGTCTGCATGCTCGATATTATGGAAATACGGGAAAGACTTTTTTTGTTTCGTAATAAAAGCCCTTACATCTGCTGTAATACAGTTATCAGGAATGACAGCAGGATTTTTTTCAAAAACCTCCCGGTTCTCTTCCCATTTCGTCACCACCTCCATCACTTCCCCTTTCCCCCCTCGCATAAAGGCATCGCATAAAATGTGAAGGAATCTTATATCACCGGATGCAAGTCCTACATTGGCATAAGGAACTGCATATTCGTTACCATTGAAAACCACCGAGATTCCACCATGTGTTGCAACTTCTTTTAGCATCTTGTAATCAGTAATGCTGTCTCCCACTGCGATAGCATCGCTTATCTTCACTCCTTTCTCTTTCGCTATCTGTCTCACTGCCTCCGCTTTCCGTTCTCCTCCTATTACCCGTGTCGTAAAAATATCATAGCCCATAGAAGGGAGTTGCGTGAAGAAGAGATCATCTAAGCGATTTACTATGAGTTCGGTATTCTCGCTATCAGAATAAAGCTCAAGTATGTCTTCTTCCGCCTTTTTTATTGTATGCAAAAATTTCTTTGGTAAAGCTTTCTTCTCGCGCAGCGTCTTTGAAATGTTTGTGCAGATAATATTGTTAGGAGGAACTCCCAGTTTGCGACCTACATTGTAAGCGTGCTGCTCATAACTTGTGGATATGATGTAGATGTCCCAATTCTCAGCCTGCAACTTCCTGAATAAATATTCTGCGCCTTCTACTATCTTTGCGCGCTCCGATACCCTCTTTATGTCACCTTCTGTTATGCCATGCAACAAAAAGAAAGGCACAATTAAGGCAAGGGTATCCCCGGGCTCGTAGTCTTCCCTGCCCTTAAGCGATATAATATCATCGTATTTGCTTATAACCTCAAAGATAACCGCGCCTTCTTCTCCTGTGAGCTTCATCACCTCGTAAGCATTGTCCTGCGGCGATAAAGGTCCTTCAAGGTCGAAAAATATTGTTTTCTCCATTTCATGCACGTCTCGTTTACACTTTTAACATTTTTCTTGATTGAAGTATAAAGATAGATGAAGAACTTATAGAGATGAAAGGTTTAAATATAGGGTACCCTAATAATATTAGAGTATGCTAAGTAGAAAAGCAGAAGACTATCTCGAGGCGATTCTGAACATTGCGGAAGAGAAGGGGTATGCGAGGATAAAGGATATTGCACTTGCTTTAGGTGTTACGCCCTCAAGCGTTGTGGAGATGGTACGGAGGTTGAATGACATGGGTTTCGTTGAATATCGAAAATACGATGGCGTGACCTTAACACCAAAAGGGGAAAAGATAGGAAAAGCAGTATGGGGGCGGCATACTATGATAAGGGCGTTCCTGGAAATAATAAAAGTGCCTGAAGAGATAGCAAACAAAGATGCTTGCATAATCGAGCACGAATTGGACCCGAAAACAATAGAACAGGTAAAGAACCTGGTGAACTTTGTACAATCCGCACCTGATTATCCGCAGTGGCTGGAGCACTTTGAGATATTCTGCAAGACGGGGATACATCCCTGCGATGAAGGGAAACGAAAAGAGAGAGAACATCGGTTATCCAGCTAAACCCGAACTTATTTAGGTTTTTCAAAGAAAATCGAACCTTTTTAGGGGATATTATTTATGTGCCTAATATTCATAATTCTCCAATAGTTAGGGCAACCTAAATTTTTAAAAGGGCGAGTAACGCGATGAACGCGATGGAACTGACAAGACTGATGAAGGAGCTGATAAGGCTGCTTCAGAATACCTCCAAGTTAGAAAAAGAAGAGGACCTGGACGAAAGGGTTGATGGGATAAAACGTGAGTTAGGCTCGTGGTTTATTGAAGGTTATCCGCTTTATCAAGCTTCGTAGTCGGGAGGATAAAGAATGGCAGAGGGAAAAGGGAGGGGAAACGGAAACGGAAAGAGAAGGATATGGGAATTTCAGTCTTTTACAATCTGTCGACTTCTGGGGTTAAGTTTCGACGAGAAGGGTCTGAGGAGAATATTTAAAGACTTGAAACTTAAACATGACAGCCAGTTTTCAGCAGCATTTGATATGCATCAGCAGCTGGCACAGATATGCCAGACACAAAATCAGCATGCTAAGCGAGTAGAAAAGATGCTGGAAAAGCAATTTGCACCATACAAGAGATGTGCAGGAATTTTCGATCCACAAAAAATCTGTGCGTTTTTGGAAGGTAAAGAGGGAACCGAAAACACTTTTACAGACGTCCCTATCTCTGCTCTTATCTGGTTTGCGGCACGCAATGGAAATAGAGGTGAAAATAAAGGCAAAGCAATCGAGACGAGGGTTTTCTCTGCGGTTCATCTAAAAGAGCATCAGGCTTTGCGATTTTACGATGAACTTTCCCGTAAATTGCCAGGAGGTAAAGTGGAAGACATAACAGAGGAGCTAAGTTCAGCCATCGAATCAAGAGAAAAGCTTCAACGGAACTATAAAAGGTTAGAGCAGAAGAGAGAGGAGCTAATCTCAGAGCGTGAAGCAATTAAAGCAGATAAAATCCTGCTTGTTCAAGAATTGGAAGAGCAGAAGCGATTGAATGAGAGTTTAAGGAGAAAGGTAGAGGGACTGGGAGGAGAAGCGGCGTTTGAGCAAATTGACTCGATGAAAGCGGAAATAGAGCTTTTAAGAGAAGAGGTAAAAAGGTTGAGTAAAGATAACGCAGAGTTAATTAAGATGTCTGCTGCGGCAGCTTCTAATTTTGATTTCAACAGGAAAAAGGGGATGAATCTCGCAGCTTCTGCTTGCAATTGTATCAGCAATGGCAACGAATTGAGCAAGGAAATGGAGGTGTTACCCCAGCTTAAAGGCGTGAGAGTGGCTTATGTCGGCGGTGTGGAGTCGCTTGAAACGTGCTACAAGGAAATGGCAGAATCTTTCGGTTGTCTTTTCTGTTACCACTGCGGGCACTGCGAGAGGGGGAAAAGAGCGATAGAAAGTCTTGTGGAAAAAAATGACGTGATATTCTGCCCCGTGGATATAAACAGTCACAATGCCTGTCGAATGATTAAAGAAGCATGTAAATTAAGGAGTAAACCCTGCTATTTCCTTCGCAGTTCTGGTTTGAGTGCGCTTAAGCGCGGGTTGATGAATTTCGCTGCACAAGTTTATATTTAATAAAAGTAAAATAGAGTACAGAACATAAAGGAAAAAGAGAAGGAGGTAGAACGAAGAGATGGAATATATATATGCTGCATTGCTCTTGCATAATTCGGGTAAAGCGGTTACAGAGGATGGAATAACTGCGGTGATGGAGGCTGCGGGGGTTGCTCCAGATAAGGGGCGAGTAAAAGCACTGATATCCGCTCTTAGCGAGGTCAACATAGATGAGGCGATGGCACAAGCCCAGCCTGCTTACGCTCCATCAGTGATGGCACCGTCGCCAATGCCCGCTCAAGCACCGGAAGCACCAGAGGTAGAAAAGCCAGGGAAGAAAGAGGAGGAGAAGAAGAAAGAAGAAGAGGAGGAGAAAGCAGAAGAGACAGGGATGGAAGGACTTTCTTCTTTGTTCGGCTAACAACAAACCTTTCTTTTAAAAAGAAAGCTTTACCAAAGAAACCATGTTTTTTTTCCGTAAAGGCTTTTGCGAAGTAAAAAGTCTTTCCTGAAAATCGCTTTCTTTAGAAAGATTTTATTTGCTCCGGTAGTGTAGCTCGGCCAATCATTTCGGCCTTTCGAGCCGAGGACTCGGGTTCAAATCCCGACCGGAGCATGGTTTTATTTCTCATGGATGTTCAGCTCCATTAAAAATCCAAATTCCCAATATATTCCAATACTACCAACTTTGCTTATCCTTTCTCTTTGGGATTTGGAAATTGGGATTTACTTGAGATTTGGTAGTATTTGACATTGGGATTTATTCTCCAGCTATACAAATACTACTTTTTTTATCCAGCTCATAATGCAGCACGGTGATGCATTGTGACGCAAGATAAGATGTAGTGCCAAGCGATATTTTCTCATGTTCAAATCGCGCAACAAACTTCTCTTCTTCTCCCGGCAGCCCTATATGATCGCCGAGAACAAATACCGAATCATCTTTTAGCTTTACTCGTGCTATATCCCTGCCTTGCTCATGTAAGATATAAAAGAAGTTTCCTTCTGATACTAACTCCTCGACCAACTGCTGAAAACTGAGTTTGCGTATGTTTATCCCTGGATTCCGTCTCTTTGATGCCAACGCTTTCTTTATCCATGCTGCTATGTTCCTCTCGTCTGGCGATACGTTCCTTAACCTGTCCCCGTAAAGGGAGATGACCACCGGTGGGTTAGGACTACCGCATGCGACTACATGAATACAGGAATCTCTTCTCAAATCATGGCTTATCCATAGCGCGTTGCAGATACATCTTGCAACGAGATCCATCCTGCCTCCACTACCCGGCAGGTCGTCCAAAGAGAAATCTGGACTTGTTACGGCTTTCCTCGCATATAGGATGAATTGTCTCATCTCCACATTTTTTGCATTCTATTATCTTCGGCTTTAGCGGCATTATCTCACCTTTTTTCTCAGATGATCCAAAAATATATTTAAAGGATATTGAATAAATAATTATAGGGGGTATTAAAAAGGTAAGAGAAGGAGGGGGTACGATGAGAAAATTGTTGCCGTTTATGAAATTTCTTGAAAAGGAAGCAGGATTCAGATTCGACATTGAAAAATTTGAACACCGGCTAATGCTACAAAAGTATGTGCTCATCGCTAAGTTCTTAGGTCTTAATCTTGGTTATTTGCATAGTATCTATCTTAAGGGACCTTATTCGCCGGCTCTTGCTGATGACTATTACAAATTAGCTGACTCCTATTCATTATATAAAGGGGATTATATAAAAGAGCTTAAGGGGCTTAATATCGAAAAGTTCTTAAATGTAGTAGAAGGGAAGGATGCAAAGTGGCTTGAGATAGCTGCAACTATCCTCTCGGTCTATGATAGGTATCGGAAAAAATTTCATGGTGCTGAACTAATAGAAAAGGTTGTATCCACATCGTGTGATATAAAGAGTGCTACCGATGTTAAAAAGATTCATCGTGTATGTGAAGAGTTAAAAAGCATTAAATTGATTGTCGCTTAAACTCAAATTTCTGCCGTTATTCTTAATCGCCGATTCCTCTCATTATTTGCTCGCATATCTTTTTCAATCCTTTTCAGTAATTCCGATTCCAGCAATCTACTGTCAGTAGTCAATAAATGTGATGAATCCGGATCACAAAGGGCGCATGAAACTATGAAGGTATCTGTGAGAGCATGTTCACCAAAATAATCGTCTTGAACAGTCAATGATTTAGCTTTAGCATAACAGCATTTATTTGGTGGAATAGTGTCTGCGTTCAAATCCTTCCGTAGCTCAAAAAACTTATACATAATCTCTTCTGTAACTCTTTGCTCAAAGTTTTCTCGAATAAGGTTATTTATCAATTCCCCAACTACGATAAAAGGTATCTTGACGTTAATATCGGGGTTCTTCCTAACATTTGATTCTATCTTTGAAAGAATATCTCTTGCATTCTCTTTTTCATCCTTTTTTCCCCATAAATAGCCCTGAAAGAAGCAAGTATCAATCCAAATGGAGGTATTATCTTTTTCACCTCTTCAAGTGTGAAATACCCGGAACGCAAGAGAACAAGAGCGGCGAAGAATTTAGCTTTGCCCCCTTTTCGTTTCCAGAACATACGGCTCAGGCGAGTCCACTTCTCGCCAATCCAGCTTGTAATTGAGATCCTCCTGTATCCACATCCACTTTAAAGTCAGCAAAAACAGTTTAGAATCTATTCCATGCAATTTTGGCGGCTCTCTGGTCAGTTCGTTTTTAAAATATATCTCCACAACACATTCCCAAAATTCTTCACTCTCTTTTTTATTCTTATCAAAATCTTCTAAGAGTTTCTCAAATGTAAATTCTTGCTCTTTTGCTTCCTTTCCCTCAATATAAGGAATAACCACGAAGTCAAACAGATTTCTCCACACTATTCTCCCTTCTCTTTTCCCCACTTTCCTTCCAGGATATCGAATACTAACAAAAGGTCTCTCCAAAGTTCCTTCTACAATAAATTCTACCGAAGCAGCCTCCTCCTCCCGATGAGGATATAAAGCTCTGACAACCTCCTTATAGATGTTTTTTGGATTGATGATTTTGAGCTCGTGCACCTTCACCATAAAAGGTGAAAAGTTCATCCGTAGTTTTATTGTTAGTTACAAAAACCTGTAAATAAGCTTAAATAAAGTGGTAATTATACTAAAATGCATGGATTGGAATCTGGTAAGTTTTGTTGTCAGCAGCAATCTCCGGTTTAAAGTCCTTATAGAACTCAATAAAGGGAAAAAGACACCCTCAGAACTGGCTAAAATCACAAAGAAATCTATCAGCCATGTAAGCACCTCGCTAAGAGAGCTAGAAGAAAAAAACCTGGTTCAATGCTTAACACCTGAGAGAAGAAAAGGGAAATACTACGAGATTACCGACTCTGGGAGGCAAACACTACATTTCATAAGTAATGAAACGAAAACATCTACTTCTCAAGAATAATCACACTTTCTGTTCTGATGTTGCCAACACTTGTCTTTTGCAACTCTCTTTTTATGATATGCACTTCTTTAAATCCTATATTCTTAGCAATATCTGTGAAAACCTCATCATTTGGAATCTCAATATATCTATTATGAATCATGAAATGATTGTTTCCTATGATAATAGCGCATCTTGCACCTTTTTTCATTACTCTTTTCATCTCTTGTAAGGCTTGTAGCATATCAATAAAGAACTTGTATACCCTTAATCCAGCATCTCGCCGCCCACCATTTAATAATGCATCGACATATTTATGTGCCACATTTGACATTTTTAAAGGGTCATTTGCTGAATCCCTAACGAGTTTTATTAACTCCTTTTTGTCATAGTTTATTCTCGGATTCCCCATCATATCCCACTCCAATTCTTCAATGGAATTTACCAGTTTTAGCAAAATAAGTTGTGGATAATCGTTTTTTATATAGTCTAACGCGGTAGAATAAGGAGGCGAATTCACTATCCCATCTACGCTTTCACTTTCGCAAACCTTCATATCCCTCGTATCCGCAACATAAGTCTGTGAATCCCCGGCTTCAATTTTCAGCACTTCATTCAACTTGTGGAATAAATAAATTCGTAAATACAAATCTTTTATCCTCGCTCTTAGCACTTCCACAAATTCATTCTTTGTTCTTCTCGTTACGTCACTAATTGCACCACTCAAAGAAAGAAGCAAAAATTCCCTAATAGCATCGTTCTCAAAGTTTCTCAATAATTCCCTCGCAATAATAATCTTCTCAACTGCTAAAGTCCCTATCTCGATGTGCATCTTATTCATTTCTCTCACCGCCTGTTTTGCCTCTTCCTTTACCTTCATCGGGTCCAGACTACTTTTGGAAAGCAAAGTTTGGCCACTGCATGCCTTTTCGAAATACAATATTTCCGTTTTCACCATCCGAATATAATCCACTATAGCAGTCCGTAGTTTATCTAAAGGAATTTTTATCGAGTGGCATTTCGCGTTACTCATCAGAACAGACAAGGGGTTGATTTCGACACCAAAACTGTCGAGTCCCAGGTAACCTGCTTCCACCAGCAGTGTCCCGCTTCCTGCGAAATTGTCCAATACCGTTCCTTTCTCTTCTGGATAAATGTAATTTAACAGCGCTCTAACCATTTTTGGGTGAAATTTTCCCTTGTATGGATGCATATAATGGTTCAGATATAAAGACAACTCCTCTCTAATTGCGAAATAATCCTCTAATCTTTTACCTATGCTCAATGTGGAAGATGCAGGTATTCTGTAATAGTTTTTTATCAGATATGAGAACAGAATATCAACATTCCTGTCCACCTCCGCCTCGTTCCTGCTCAATTTTGAGATGTATTCGGATTTCTCTAAAAAATATTGATTCGTTATGAATCGGAACAGCACATAGCCATTCTCTCTGAAAATATGGACATTTTTGCCAATCGTTCCTTCAGGAAACACACGCCTTAGTAGTTTTTGTGGCTCCTCTGCAGTTTCCACAACCAGAAAAATCTCTCTTGTGTACGCAAGTCGTTTGACAAGTCCTGATGCATCTAAGGAATCGTTTCTCGCACCATAATAGCCCTGAATCATGCCATAAGGCAGTTCCATTGTTACAATATCCTGAATCCTGAATGGCTCTTTTGTAAATTCTTTTAATGGGGATTCCATCAGCTTATCAACAAAATTACGGATTGGCTCAACATGTCCAAACAGGCTGTTGAGCTCCAATCTGGCAAAATCTTCTGCTTCATGCTCGCTTTTTATGCTGTTGAACAGCTTGAAGTACCAGTATGAATTCATTTCCCCAATTTTTATATATTCTTTTACTTCTCTTTAAATTAAATATTTCTACGTCACAATGCTTTTCCATTCACCGGAACATAGTATCTTCTCTCTCTTTCTCTTTCTTTTTCTTTTCCTCCTTCGCTGCTTCAGCCTCTGCATATCTCTCAACTCCCTCTACCTGCATCCTCAACGAAATCAGAATATTCTCCAGATAAGTCGTTGCTGAGTTCAAGTTCTCAAGCATCAGATATGTGGGTCTGGTATAACGAGTCTTTTCCAGTTTCTTCGCCTCTTTCTCTATCCCGTCAATCGTCTTTCGGAGATATTTCAGTTTCTCCTCTACTAATTCATCCATTTGAATTTGTGAGCTTATAGGCAACCTCTTTCGCTTTCTCCTTTATCTCCTCCTCCCCCTCTACTTTCCTGCCTTCCATTAAAATCTTCCCATCACAAATTACGGTATCAACACAACTCCCATTCGCAGAATAGACGATATTTGAGATTAAATTATGGTTTGGTACAAGTTCCACCTTCTTTAAGTCCAACAACACAACATCAGCCAATTTACCCTCTGCGATTATCCCTGAATTCAACCTGAACATCTCTGCTGCGTTACGTGTTGCAAGTTCAAAGATTTCATTAGCAGGCAAGCTTGTCGGGTTGCCAGAAAATGCTTTCTGAAACAATGACGCGATCTTCATCTCTTCAAACATGTCGAGGTTGTTATTGGAAGCGCAGCCGTCTGTTCCAAGTGCGATGTTCGATTGCAAGCCAGCCCGCTTCAACGCCTCGTAGGGCATCCTTCCGGATGCTAATTTCATATTCGACGCGGGGATGTGCACTATCTTCACATCTCTCTTCTTCAATAACTCTATCTCTTTTCTGCTTAGATGAATGCAGTGGCATGCAATCGTTCCTGGACTCAAAAACCGGATACTATCGAGGAACTCCACGGGTCGCATCCCATACCTTTTTATGCAGTCCTCAACCTCCTCCTCTGTCTCCGATAGGTGAATATGAACCAGAAGGTCGTGTTTATCTGCAAAATCACGCACCCAGCAGAGGCTTTCCTCCGAGACCGTGTAGATTGCATGCGGTCCGAGCATAAAAATAATTCTCTCCGGCAGTTTTTTACTTTCCTCGTACAGGGTTTCATTCCTTTTCATCTGCTCCTTTGCACGCGCTCCATCAAAACCGTCAATAAAAACCGCGGATAGCGCAGCTCTTATTCCACTTTCCGTAACCGCTCTCGCATTGCCTCTCCAGTGCCAGTACATGTCGTTAAAGAAAGTCGTACCGGATTTTATCATCTCCAAACACGCGAGTTTCGTGCCCCAATAGACGTCATCTTCCGTCATCCTCGCCTCTACCGGCCATATCTTTGTCGAAAGCCATGCCTGGAGTTGCATATCGTCTGCATATCCGCGAAGCAAAGTCATTGCTGCGTGTGTATGCGCGTTAAATAAACCAGGAATTGCTGCTTTGTCTTTTCCATTTACCACAAATTCTGCTTCTTTACCGTTACCAGCTTCGCTAATCGCTTCTATCAAATTCCCCTCGATGTAGATATCTCTTTCCTTCCCCCCCACCAGCACGTTCTTTATCAAGATTGACATGTTTATCTCTTTTGTACAGCACCATAAAAAATCGCTCGTAACTCCTCGTCAGCCATCCCGTGAAAGACTTCAAACTCGCCCCCTATTTAATACGAGGCAGGTTTAATAGATATGATAAACAACAGAAATAAGGTAATCACGATGGAGATAACCATTCCCGAGATAGTGATTGTTGAGGAGATGAGGAAAGAAACAGCCAAGCAAAAGGTGTTAAATTACATGCGGGAACATAAAAAATCTGACATCATAGAGCTACATAAGAATATCCGGTGTGATATAAGACTGTTAGTCGAAATTATTGACGAACTGCGAAGAGAAGGTAAAATTGAGGGGGGGTTAAATGCCAGCTTACCGCGGACTTAAAATACTGGTTGGCATCGGGATAGTTGTAATATGGATTTTAACCTACACCTTCAATCCTTGGCTGATATTTCCTCTGGCTGTTTGGTATGTTGCCGTATTAACAACTAAAAAGGAGGGAAAATGTCGTCTATACCGGTGGATTGTTGCAGGGATTCTCTTTCAACCAATAATGAGTGGTTGGGGCGTCTGGAGAGTAACAGGAAATATTTTTAGGGGTTTTCTGGCATTTATTATAGTATTTTCTGGAAAAATGCTTATTCGTTATTTGAGAGTAAGCCAACTTTATGATTTAAATGAGGTATATTATTTGGGATTTGAATTTACATTAGGATTAGTCCTCACCTTCATAATTCTCCGATGGGCTTGGAGGAGATTGCCAGACGAAATGAAAGTGTATAGATGGAGATAAACCTTAGTGATGGGTTAGAAGTTGTGGGATTTATATTAAATAGCGATGGAACCGAGAGAGAAAGAGCGCGAGAAGATAATAGAGACAGCGGTATGCCCTTTCTGCGCTTGCTTATGTGATGACGTAGTTATTTCGATAGACGAAGCGGGAAATAAAATAAAAGAGATAAGAAATGCTTGCACGTTCGGTGTGGAAAAGTTCTTATCTGCTGGTAGGAGCGAGCGAAGGATAAAAAAGCCGCGAGTAGATGGTAAAGAAGCGGATTATGAAGTTGCGCTCGAAAAAGCGGTAAGTATACTGAGAGTAGCGAAGAAGCCTCTTATTTACGGGCTGAGCAATAGTGGATACAACGCTCAACAAGTGGCGTTGGAAATAGCAAAGCTCAAGAAGGGAGTATATGACATCTCAGAATCAATTTGCCATAATTTTCTGTATCCGGAGTTGAAGAAAGGCGAATATCCCTTTTACTATGCTCTGCTGGATGAGATAAGGGATAACGCCAATGTTATTGTTTACTGGGGTTCTAATCCTATTGAGTCACATCCAAGACATCTCTCCAAGTTCTCTCTGTATCCGGTTGGAAGATATGCAATGAAAGGGGTGATGGATAGGGAATTGATTACTATTGACGTAGTTGAAAGCGAGTTGAAGAAGGTCTCAAGGTGGTTCTTGCAGGTGAACCCAGGTACAGGAGGAGATGCTAAAATCGCGGACCTTATGAAGCGACTGGTGAAAGGAGAGAAGGACATTGCTGCAATAGACTTTGATACCTTAGTAGTAAAAATAGCAGACAGGCTGAAGAGGGCTTTTTATGGTGCTATTTTCGTTGGACTTGGTGTGTTTTCAAGCGAAAACGCATCGAGGAAGGTCAAAGCTATTTTCGCTCTGGTGGATGCACTCAACAAAGAAGGCGTGAAATTCGTGATGTTTCCAATGAAAGGTCATTTTAATGTGATGGGTGCGGTGCAGCTTTTGTTACGTGAGACAGGGTATCCATTTGGTGTGGACTTTTCTCGTAACCGGCTCTTTGAGCCTGGTAGGACAACGGTTCTGGATGTGATAGAGCGAGAAGAAGTGGATGCGGCGTTAATCATAGGTGCAGACCCTTTTTCTTCTTTTCCAAAGGATACTGCAAGGAAATTGTGCGATATGCCTATAATCCTGATAGACCCTTTTGAAAGTCCAACTACGCAGTTCTCTTCTGTGGTGTTTCCTGCTGCAATTACAGGTGTCGAGGCGGAAGAGATAGCATACCGGATGGATGGTCTTCCTCTGAAGCTGGAGAAAATTGTAAATTGCGAATATCCTTCGGATAAGACGATTTTGGAGAGGATACACGGGAAGTTGGCGGAAAGTGTGTAATTTTTCTATTCAGAAAAAGGGTTTACTTTAGCTGTTCATCTATCTTCTGGTAATCACGCAAAAATTGTTTTCCCTTCTCTGTCGTCTTGTATTCGCTACCAATAGTCTCTATAAGCCCCTTCTCCTCCAAATAGGGGAGATACTTTCTCGCTCTTCTAAAATTAAGATTCGCTTTATATACTATCTGCGTTTTCTTTGTCTCTTCTATTGCTGCTGAAAGGATATCTACGATTATCTCTGCTCTACCTCTTCGCTTTTCCACGCGGTCCTTTAAATTTAAATTTAAATTTAAATTTTCACTTGCTCTTTCTTTAATGTATTTAGGTATTGGCATTATTCCCTGTCTCCAAATCATTATCCGCAAGCATCGCCCTCACTTCCTGCAATTTCATTAGCAAATCCTTCCCTTTCTCTGTAAGTATGTAGGTCTTCCTCGCACCTGGTTCGCCGCCATTGCCGATAAAGCCACGCCCCACGAGGAAGTCAAAATATCTTTTAAAACTTCTCCAATCCAAATTAGACCGTTGCATGATACGTGTCTTTTTCGCTCT
Organism: Methanosarcinales archaeon; assembly: GCA_025464645.1. GTDB lineage: Archaea > Halobacteriota > Syntropharchaeia > Alkanophagales > Methanospirareceae > QMVO01. Next base: position 80 of record JAODGF010000003.1, on the reverse strand, counting down.
CTCCTCCTCTGATATCACCGTCAATATATCCACAATAATGTCACATCTGCTTCTTTGTTTTGTTCCATTTCCCATTTTTT